>NZ_JBHUAL010000054.1:0-43328 GCF_042789775.1 Kitasatospora sp. NPDC056800
TTTCCCACCACCACACCGCCACCCCCTGAACAGCACGTCGCCCCGTCGCGCCGCTGCTCGACGGGGCGACGCGAACCCACCGTTCAGACCTCGCGGACGCCCGCGCGCCAGACCGCGGCCGTCAGCGGCACGCCCGGGCGGTAGGCCAGGTGCACATGCGAGGGCGCGTCCAGCAGCAGCAGGTCCGCCCGCGAGCCGACCGCCACCGTCCCGACCTCACTGCGCCGCAGGGCGCGGGCGCCGCCCGCGGTGGCTGCCCAGACCGCCTCGTCCGGGGTCATGCCCATCTCGCGCACCGCCACGGCAATACAGAACGCCATCGAACTGGTGAAGCTGGAACCGGGGTTGCAGTCCGTGGACAGCGCTACCACCGCGCCCGCGTCCAGCAGTCGGCGCCCGCTCGGGTACTCGGCCCGCGTCGAGAACTCCGCCCCCGGCAGCAGCGTCGCGACCGTCGCCGCCCCCGCCAGCGCCGCCACGTCCTCGTCCGTCAGGTGGGTGCAGTGGTCCGCCGAGGCGGCCCCCAGCTCCACCGCCAGCTGCACGCCCGGCCCGTACGTGAGCTGGTTGGCGTGCACGCGCGGCGTGAGGCCCTTCTCGATCCCCGCCGTCAGGACGGCCCGCGCCTGGTCCCCGTCGAAGGCGCCCTTCTCGCAGAACACGTCCACCCAACGGGCGTGCGGGGCACAGGCGTCCAGCATCTCGCCGGTCACCAGCTCCACGTACCCCGCCGGGTCCTCGGCGTACTCCGGCGCCACCACGTGCGCGCCCAGGTACGTCGTCTCCGGGGTGTACCCGGCGGCGATCCGCAGCGCCCGGGCCTCGTCCTCGACCGTCAGCCCGTAGCCGGACTTGCACTCGATGGTGGTGGTGCCCTGCCGCAGCGCCTCCCGGACGAACCCGGCCAGGTTGGCCTCCAGTTCGGCATCCGAAGCGGCCCGCGTGGCCGCCACCGTGGTCCGGATGCCGCCCGCCGAGTACGCCTGCCCGGACATCCGGGCGTTGAACTCGGCGGTGCGGTCGCCCGCGAACACCAGGTGGGCGTGCGAGTCGACGAAGCCGGGCAGCAGGGCCCGGCCCCCGGCGTCGAAGCGCTCGTCCGCCGCCGGGGCCTGCGCGGCCGGGCCGACCCAGGCGACGGTGCCGCCGTCGACCACCACGGCCGCGTCGGTGAGCAGGCCGAGCGGCCCGGCGCCCTGCCCGGGGTCGTTGGTGACCAGGCTGCCGATGCCCGTGATCAGGGTGGTCGTGGTGCTCAAGACAACGCCTTCCGAAGGGGGTTGAACGGGGGTCAGTAGTCCAGCGCGCGGATCGCTGAGCGCAGCGCACCCGGCACGTCGTCCACCAGCAGGTGCACGCCGTCCCGGACGACGTGCCGGCCGCCGACCACCAGGTGCCGCACGTCCGCCGCCGAGGCCGCGAAGACGGCGATCTCGGCGCCCAGCCGGGGCGGCGGGCCCGCCGTACGGACGGTGTCCAGCGCGATCACCGTGAAGTCGGCGAGCGCCCCGGCCTCGATCCGTCCGGCCTCCGGCCAGCCGAGCGAGGCGTGCCCGTCCTCGGTGCCGGCCCGCAGCAGCGCGTTCGCCGTCCAGTGGCCGCGCGTCCGCGTCCGCAGCCGCTCGTCCAGCTCCAGCGCGCGGGCCTCCTCGAACGGGTCGATCACCGCGTGGCTGTCGCTGCCCAGGGTGATCGGGGAGCCCGCCGAGGCGAGCCGGCGGGCCGGGCCGATGCCGTCCGCGAGGTCCCGCTCGGTGGTGGGGCACATGCAGACCGTGGTGGAGGAGTCGGTGAGGAGCCTGACGTCCTCGTCGGTCAGGTGGGTGGCGTGCACGGCCGAGGTGCGCGGGCCGAGCACGCCGTGGTCGGCGAGCAGCCGGGTCGGGGTGACGCCGTGCGCGGCCAGGCAGGCGTCGTTCTCGGCGGTCTGCTCGGACAGGTGGACGTGCAGCGGCGCCCCGCGCAGCGCCGACCAGTGCGCGACGGTGTCCAGCTGCTCGGCCGGGACGGCCCGCACCGAGTGGACGGCGGCGCCGATCCGGGCGTGCTCGCGCGGCTTGAGCGCGTCCGCCCGGGCGGCCCAGGCCTCGGCGTCGCCGTCGCTGAACCGCAGCTGGGGGTGGGTCGGCTCGGCGCCGAAACCGGAGGACAGGTAGCAGGTGTCCAGCAGGGTGATCCGGATGCCGGCCCGGGCGGCGGCCTCGATCAGCGCCTCGCCCATCGCGTTCGGGTCGGTGTACCGGGCGCCGCCGGGCGCGTGGTGCAGGTAGTGGAACTCGCCGACGGCGGTGACGCCGGCCAGCGCCATCTCGGCGTAGACGGCGGTGGCGAGCGCCACGTAGCGGTCCGGGTCCAGCGCGCCGGCGAACCGGTACATGGTGTCGCGCCAGGTCCAGAAGGTGCCGGAGCCGACCTGGACGTGCCCGCGCAGCGCCCGGTGGAAGGCGTGCGAGTGGGCGTTCGCCTGGCCGGGCAGCAGCAGCCCGTCGAGCCGGACGGCGCCGGGTGGACAGGGGCCGCTGTCCGGGACGACGGCGGCGATCGTCCCGCCGGGGCCGGTGGTGATCAGCACGTCCGGCTCGACCACCGGCCCGTTGTCGTGCGGCAGCCAGGCGTACTGGGCCCAGTACGCCACGGGGCTCGACGGGGTCAATGACACGCCAGGTCCTCCAGTACGTCGGCGAGGGCGGCGACCCCGGCCAGGCAGTCGGCCTGCTCGGCGTGCTCGGCCGGGGAGTGGGAGACGCCGGTGGGGTTGCGCACGAACAGCATGGCGGTCGGGATCGCCGAAGCCAGGATGCCGGCGTCGTGTCCCGCGCCGGTGGGCAGCACCGGGGCGTCCAGCAGCTTGGCCAGCCGGTCGCGCAGCGGCCCGTCGAAGTCCACCACCGGGGTGTAGGACTCGCGGGTCAGCTCGACCCGGACGCCGTCGCGCTCGCCGCGCTCGGCGGCGGCCCGCTCGATCGCCTCGACCAGCTCGGTGAGGGTGCGCTCGTCGGCCGCCCGGGAGTCCAGCCAGCCGCGCACCAGCGAGGCGATCGCGTTGGTGCCGTTGGGCTCGACCGCGACCTTGCCGAAGGTGGCCCGCGCGCCCGCCTGCTTCGCCTTCTTGCGGGCCGCCAGCACGGTGTTGGCGTAGGTCAGCATCGGGTCGCGGCGGTCCTCGATCCGGGTGGTGCCGGCGTGGTTGGCCTCGCCGTGGAAGTCGAACCGCCAGCGGCCGTGCGGCCAGATCGCCCCGGCCACACCGACCGGCTGCCCCTCGGCGAGGCAGCGGCCCTGCTCGACGTGCAGCTCGACGAAGGCGCCGATCCGGGCCAGCCGGTCCTCGTCCGCGCCGATCGCGGTGGGGTCGTAGCCGGCCTTCTCCATCGCGTCGGGCAGCCGGACGCCGTCGGCGTCGCGCAGCCCGTACGCCTGCTCCGGGGAGAGCACCCCGGCGGTCAGCCGGGAGCCGATGCAGGCCACGCCGAACCGGGCGCCCTCCTCGTCGCCGAAGTTGACGATCGCCAGGGGCCTGGTGAACTCCGCGCCGCGGGAGCGCAGTTCGTCCAGTGCGGCGAAGGAGGAGACCACGCCGAGCGGGCCGTCGAAGGCGCCGCCGTCCGGGACGGAGTCCAGGTGCGAGCCGGTGACGACCGCGCCGCCGGCGGTCGGATCGCCCAGCCAGGCCCACTGGTTGCCGTTGCGGTCCAGCTCGTACGCCAGGCCGCGGCTGCGGGCCTGCTGCTCGAACCAGGCGCGGCACTCGGCGTCGGCGGAGTTCCAGGCGAAGCGGCGGTAGCCGCCGGAGGCGGCGGAGCGGCCCACGGGGAGCAGCTCCGCCCACATCTCTTCGAACGACGGAACCGTCACAGCTCGCCCATCGGGACGCGGACACCGCGCTCGGCGGCGACCTCGGTGGCCCGGTCGTAGCCGGCGTCCACGTGCCGGATGACGCCCATGCCCGGGTCGTTGGTGAGCACCCGGCGGATCTTCTCCCCGGCCAGCGCGGTGCCGTCGGCGACGGTGACCTGGCCGGCGTGGATCGAGCGGCCGATGCCGACGCCGCCGCCGTGGTGGATGGAGACCCAGGAGGCGCCCGAGGCGACGTTGACCATGGCGTTGAGCAGCGGCCAGTCGGCGATCGCGTCGGAGCCGTCCAGCATCGCCTCGGTCTCCCGGTACGGGGAGGCCACCGAGCCGCAGTCCAGGTGGTCGCGGCCGATCACGATCGGGGCGGACAGCTCACCGGAGGCGACCATGTCGTTGAAGCGCTCGCCGGCCTTGTCGCGCTCGCCGTAGCCGAGCCAGCAGATGCGCGCCGGCAGGCCCTGGAAGTGCACCTTCTCCTGGGCCAGCTTGATCCAGCGGGCCAGCGACTCGTTCTCCGGGAAGAGGTCGAGGACGGCCTTGTCGGTCTTGTGGATGTCCTGCGGGTCGCCGGACAGCGCCGCCCAGCGGAACGGGCCCTTGCCCTCGCAGAACAGCGGGCGGATGTACGCCGGGACGAAGCCGGGGAAGGCGAACGCGCGGTCGTACCCGGCCAGTTGGGCCTCGCCGCGGATCGAGTTGCCGTAGTCGAAGACCTCGGCGCCGCGGTCCAGGAAGCCGACCATCGCCTCGACGTGCGCGGCCATCGACTCGCGGGCCCGCTGGGTGAACTCGGCGGGCTTGGCGGCGGCGTAGTCCGCCATGTCCTCGAAGGCGACGCCGACCGGCAGGTAGGCCAGCGGGTCGTGGGCGCTGGTCTGGTCGGTGACGATGTCGATCGGCGCGTCCATCGCGAGCAGCTGCGGGACCAGCTCGGCGGCGTTGCCCAGCACGCCGATGGAGAGCGGCTGCTTCTTGTCGCGGGCGGCGGTGGCCAGCTCCAGCGCGTGGGAGAGGTCCTTGGCCTCGACGTCCAGGTAGCGGTGCTCGATCCGGCGGGCGATCCGGGACGGGTCGCAGTCGATACAGATCGCCACGCCGCCGTTCATGGTGACGGCCAGCGGCTGGGCGCCGCCCATCCCGCCGAGGCCGGCGGTGAGGGTGATGGTGCCCTCCAGCGAGCCGTTGTAGCGCTTGCCGGCGACGGCCGCGAAGGTCTCGTAGGTGCCCTGGAGGATGCCCTGGGTGCCGATGTAGATCCACGAGCCGGCGGTCATCTGCCCGTACATGGTGAGCCCGAGGCTCTCCAGCCGGCGGAACTCCTCCCAGTTGGCCCAGTCGCCGACCAGGTTGGAGTTGGCGATCAGCACCCGCGGCGCCCACTCGTGGGTCTGCATCACGCCGACCGGCCGCCCGGACTGGACCAGCATGGTCTCGTCCTGCTTCAGCCCCTCCAGCGTCCGCACCATGGCGTCGAAGGACCGCCAGTCCCGCGCCGCCTTGCCCGTCCCGCCGTACACCACCAGCTTCGACGGGTGCTCGGCCACCTCCGGGTCGAGGTTGTTCATCAGCATCCGCAGGGCGGCCTCCTGCTGCCACCCCTGCGCCGTCAGCCCCGTCCCCCGCGCCGCGCGCACCTCTCGCGGCCCGCTCGCCTGCTGCTGCACCATAGTCACGGCCTCCCTGCGGATGGATTCATTCAAGCTGTGTTCGATTGAATATAACTAAACAGCCAGCTTTCGACCAGACCCCGAAGGCATCCGATCAGCCCCGGCACCGGCCCACTTGGCGCGCTAGCCTGAACCCGGCGGACACCAGCCACTCGGCCCAGCACCAGAGAGCGGAGGACACGATGACGGCCATCACCGTGCGGCCCGGCAGACTCCGGGATGCGGCGGAGGAGATCGAGGAGAGCACGGGACTTCGCGTCCAGATCATCGGAGGAACCCTGGTGATGTCCCCGACCCCTCGCGGCAAGCACGCGGGAACCGTCCGACGGCTGCGCATCCAGCTGGACCCCCGACTGCCCGCCGACCTGGGCGCCTACGAGGTGTCGTCCATCTACATGCCGGGCAACGACGAGGACTACGCCACGCCCGACCTGATCGTCCTCCCCGTCGACTGGGAGAACGACGACCGGTGGCTCGCCGACCCCCACGAGGCGGCCCTCGTCGTCGAGGTGATCTCCAACTCGGAGGGTGTGAAGGCCGTCTCCACCAAGACGGACTGGTACGCGAGCGCCGGCGCCCCGGCCCTGCTCGCACTCGACCCTCGCAACGGCACCTGGGCACTCCACACCCACCCCCGCGACGGGGCGTACCAGGGCATCCTGCTCGGCAAGTACGGCGAGCCCGTCCCGCTGCCCGCACCTCTGCCCGCCGAGCTGGACACCTCCGGCCTTCCGCTGTACGCGCCGCGCGCCTGAGTCACGCCGCGGCGTCGCCGCCGTCCCAGTCGATGCCGATCTCGGCGAGCCAGCGGCGGTCGTCGGCGTCGGGGGTGGGCGGGGAGGGCGGGCGGGGGATGTTCTGGACGGGGCCGAGGCCGTACTTCTCGGCGGCGGCGCGGGCGTCGGGTTCGATGACGCCGACGTGGACGGCGGACTCGTCGCCCGGGTCGAGGACGGTCAATTCGGGTTCGGGCAGGCGCCGCAGGGTGACGCGGCGTCCGCAGGTGGGGCAGGACCATTCGTCGGCACCCGAGGAGAGGCGGGCGACGAACTTCATCTCGTGGATCACGCGCATGGGCGGCACCCCCTGCAGGGGGGATGCCCGGGTTCGTGGCGGCTACTCCCCCGCCGCCGCAGGCCGCGGTTATTCCAGGAAGAGTCCGCGCGCCGCCGCCGACTGCTCGATCGCCTCCAACCGGGCCTCCGCGCCCGGGAGTTCGTCGCACATGGACTGCAGCAGCACCCGGCCGAGCATCATCGGCGCGCACGCGGTGTCGAAGACCAGCCCGGTGCCGACGGCGGCCGGCAGCATCAGGTCGGACAGCTTGGCGACCGGCGCGAAGGCGCTGTCGGCGACGGTCAGCACCGTCAGCCCGCACTCGCGGGCCACCGTCAGCGCGTCCATCAGCTCCCGCGGGTAGCGCGGCAGGGCGAAGCAGAGCAGCGCGCTGGCACCGGCCGCCCGGGCCTGCTCCAGCCGGTCGGCGAGCATGCTGCCGCCCTCGTCCAGCAGCCGGATGTCCGGGTGCACCTTGGACGCGAAGTAGGCGAAGCCGCGCGCCTGCGCCGAGGCGGCCCGCAGGCCGAGCACCGGCAGCGGGCGGGAGGCGGCGAGCAGCCGGGCGGCCCGGATGATCGGCTCCGGGTCGGCGAGGAGTTCGGCGAGGTGGCGCAGGTGGGCGATCTCGGCGAGGACGGCCTGCTGGTGCTCGTTGCGCACCGCGTCGTCCGGGGTCTCCGGCGCGGCCGGTTCGCCGCCGCCGAGTTCGCGCAGCTGTTTGCGCAGCGCCGGGTAGCCGTCGTAGCCGAGCGCGACCGCGAAGCGGGTGACGGACGGCTGGCTGACGCCCGCGAGTTCGGCGACCTCCACGCTGGACAGGAACGGCGCCTCGGTGGCGTGCCGCACCAGCGAGTGGGCGATCCGGCGCTGGGTCGGCGTCAGCCGGTGCCCCTCGAAGAGCTGGAGCAGCCGGGCGGAGGGGCCGACGCTGCCGGCCTCGTCGGTGGCGGTCATCAGCGGTACCTCCGGGTGCGTGCGGTTCGGACGACGACTGTGCAGGAGCGGGCGGCGCCTGGCAAAGACGTCTCGTACGGCGGGACGTCCGGTGGGACGCCCCGCGGGTCGGACGGCCCGGCGGTGGTCCGGGCCGGGTGGGCCGGGGTCGGACAGACCTGAGCCGGGATCGGGCAAACCCGGGCCGGGGTCGGACAGACCCGGGCCGGGGCGGGGCAACCCTGATTTCTCCCTGAGCCCGCCCGGATTCCTCCCGCGAACGGATGGACCGGACGCCCCCGCGGCCCCACTCTGGTCCTATGGACACTCGTCAGGACGAACTGCGGCGCGACCTCGACGCCACCCTCCAGGCCCGCAAGGAGCTCGGCAAGGAGTACGAGGACGAACTCGTCGACTCCTTCATGAGGCGGCTCGACGCCCGTCTGGACGCCCGGGTCGAGCGCTCGGTGGCCAAGCGGCTGGACGACGACGAGCCGCGTTTCCGGCACCGGGGCCACTCCCGTCGTCCGGGCTTCGGCAAGCGTTCCAACGCCGGGCTCGCGGTGACCTCGCTGGTCATCGGCGTCCCGCTGACGGCGATCGCGGGCAGTCCGGAGAGCGGCGGCTTCGCCGGCCTGGTGGTCTGCTGGGCGGGCATCGTCGGGGTCAACCTGGCCGCCGCCCTGGGCGAGCTGCGCAACCGCGGGGGCCGCGGGGAGCGCTCGCCGCGGAGCGACGACTGGGACTGAGTCCCCGTCACCCCGCGGCGGCGCCATCGGCCCGGTCGGACGGACGTCAGGCCAGCGGGCCGGTGACCCGCTCGACCGCGCGCACCAGCTCGCCGGAGGCGACCAGTTCGGCGGCGGCCTCCAGGTCCGGCGAGAGGAAGCGGTCGCGGCCGGCGCCGCCGACCCCCGCCTCGCGGGCGGCGGCCAGCGCGGCCGCGGTGGCCGGGGCGAGCCCGCCGGCCCCGTCGGCCTGCCGGCGGATCTCCAGCGCGCGGGCGGAGGCGGTCAGTTCGACGGCCAGGATGCGGCCGAGGTTGGCCACCGCCTGGCGCAGCTTGCGCGCGGCCGACCAGCCCATCGACACGTGGTCCTCCTGCATCGCGGAGGACGGGATCGAGTCGACCGAGGCCGGGACGGCGAGCCGCTTGTTCTCGCTGACCAGCGCCGCCTGGGTGTACTGGGCGATCATCAGGCCGGAGTCCACACCCGGGTCGTCGGCCAGGAAGGCCGGCAGGCCGTGCGAGCGGGCCTTGTCGAGCAGCCGGTCGGTGCGGCGCTCGGAGATCGAGCCGAGGTCGGCGGCGGCGATGGCGAGGAAGTCCAGCACGTACGCGACCGGGGCGCCGTGGAAGTTGCCGTTGGACTCCACCCGGCCGTCCGGCAGCACCACCGGGTTGTCGACCGAGGCGGCCAGCTCGCGCGCGGCGACCAGCTGGGCGTGCGCCAGGGTGTCCCGGCCGGCGCCGGCCACCTGCGGGGCGCAGCGGATCGAGTAGGCGTCCTGGACCCGCGGGGCGTCGTCCTGGTGGTGGCCGGTGAGGCCGGAGTCCTTGAGGACGGCGAGCATGTTGGCGGCGCTCAGCGCCTGGCCCGGGTGCGGGCGGATCGGGGCGTGCAGCTCGGGGGCGAGCACCTTGTCGGTGCCGAGCAGCGCCTCCAGGCTCATCGCGGCGGTGATGTCGGCGGTGGTGAACAGCCGCTGGAGGTCGGCGATGGCCATCACCAGCATGCCGAGCATGCCGTCGGTGCCGTTGATGAGGGCGAGGCCCTCCTTCTCCAGCAGCTCGACGGGCTCGATGCCGGCGGCGGCGAGCAGCTCGGCGGCGGGCTTCTCCACGCCGTCCGGGCCGGTGGCGGTGCCCTCGCCCATCAGGACCAGCGCGCAGTGCGAGAGCGGCGCGAGGTCGCCGGAGCAGCCGAGCGAGCCGAACTCCCGCACCACCGGGGTGATGCCCGCGTTGAGCAGGGCGGCCATGGTCTGCGCGACCAGCGGCCGGACGCCGGTACGGCCGGAGGCCAGCGTCTTCATCCGCAGGAACACCAGCGCGCGGACCACCTCGCGCTCGACCGCCGGCCCCATGCCGGCGGCGTGCGAGCGCACCAGCGACCGCTGCAGCTGGGCGCGCAGCTCGGGGCTGATGTGGCGCACGGCGAGCGCGCCGAAGCCGGTCGACACGCCGTAGACGGGGCGCGGCTCGGCCGCGAGGGCGTCGATCCGCGCACGGGCGGCCGCCATCTCGGCCAGCGCGTCGGGACCGATCTCGACCCGGGCGTTCCCCCGGGCGACGGCCAGGACGTCCTCGGCACCGACGTCGGCCTTGCCGACCAGGACCAGCGGAGCGTCGGGGGCCACAGCACTGTGCATATCCATATACACCATCTCATCAGGTGAATGAAGATATGACAACAGGTGCTCGCCATCCGGATTCTCCGCCCTCCGGATCGGCGCCGCACACCGCGGCCCCCTATCGCCCCCCGCATCACGGCACGGGCGGCGTCACGACACGCGCAGCTCGGCCTCGATCAGGTCCGCGGCCCGGGTGGTGCCGCCCTCGGCCCGGCCGGCGGCGGACAGCTCGGCCAGCCGCCGGGCCACCGCCGGGTCGCCGGTCAGCTCCAGCAGGGCGGCGCGCAGCGCCTCCGCGGTGGCCTGCTCGGTGTCCAGCCGGCGGGCGACGCCGAGGCCGACCAGGGCGTCCGCGTTGGCGAACTGGTCGGCGGCCTGCGGCACCGCGATCATCGGCACGGCGTGGAACAGCCCCTCGCTGGAGCCGCCCATGCCCGCGTGGGTGACGAAGGCGTCCGCCTGGGAGAGCACCGACAGCTGGGGCACCCACCGGTGCACCTCGACGGTGTCCGGCACCTCGCCGAGCTCGGCCAGGTCGGTGTGCTTGCCGACCTGGAGCACGGTGTGCCAGCCCGGCAGGTCGCCGAAGGCCTCCACGCAGGCCCGGTAGAAGGCGGGCTGGTGGGTGAAGGCCGAGCCGAGCGAGACCAGCAGCACCTTCTCGGCGCCTTCCGGCCGCTGCCACTCGCCCTGGTGGGCGCGGTCGCCGAAACAGGGCCCGACGAAGCTGATCCGCTGCTCGTCGACCCGGTCGACGTTGGGCTGGAGGGCGCGTGGGACGAGCGCGACGCACCGCTCGGGGCGGTTCTTGAAGCCCTCCACGTCGCGCTGCACCGCGCCCGCCTCGACCAGCCAGTCGGCGTACCGGCGGTAGTGCTCGGGGCCGCCCGGGCCGTTGCGCATCGGCTCGAACATCGCCGCGAGGTCCTCCTCGAAGCCCTCCCAGCCGACGAAGGCGGGCGACAGCTGCACCACCGGCACGCCCAGCCGCTCGCCGAGCGCCCGCCCGGCGAAGCCGCCGATGTCGTAGAGCACCACGTCGGGGCGGTCGTCCTCGAAGGCCTCCAGCAGGACGGGCCACATCGACAGCGTGTCGTCCAGGAACACCTCCTGGATCGCCACCAGGTCCGACGGCCAGCCGGCCGGGTCGTCGGTGAGCGGCAGCTTGGTCGGGTACGGGACGAAGGTCGCGCCGGTGGACTCGACGACCTCCCGGAAGGAGGGGTCGTTGACGTAGCTGACCCGGTGGCCCCGGGCGACCAGCTCGGTGATCACCGCGAGACTGGGGTTGACATGCCCATGAGCGGGAATGGAGACCATCAGGATGTGTGCAGGGGGGCGGTTCACGGGCACCTCCGGGGAACGGGGGATGAGACGAGACGATCCGTCTCGCGATGGCATGGGAAGACAATACGTCTCGTCTCGTTGTTTCGCATAGAATTTTTTCCATGGCCTCCAGAACAGCTCCCGACCCCGCCCGACGCAGCGAGCGCGCGCACTCCGCCGTCCTCGCCGCCACCACCGAACTCGTCGCCGAGATCGGCTACGGCAGGCTGACCATCGAGGCGATCGCCGCCCGGGCCGGCGTCGGCAAGCAGACCATCTACCGGTGGTGGCCCTCCAAGGGCGCCGTGGTCTTCGACGCCTTCCTCGCCGCCGGCGAGCACGAGGGCGGCATCGCGCTCCCCGACACCGGCGACCTCGCCGCCGACCTCCGCGCCGTCCTGCGCCCCACCAGCGACGAGCTGGCCGACCCGGACACCGACCGCACCTACCGGGCGATCATGGCGGAGATCCTCAACGACCCGGCACTGCAGGCCGAGCACCGCACCCGCCTGCTGGACCCCCTGCTGGCCGTCACCCGCGACCGCCTCCGCAGCGCCCGCGAGGCCGGCCAGATCGCCCCCGACACCGACCTCGACCTGGCCGTCGAAATCGTCTACGGCCCGCTCTACTACCGCTGGCAGTACCGGCTCGGCCCGCTCACCCACGAGCACGCCGACCGCCTGGTCGACGCCGCCCTGCGGGCCCTCAACCCGCCGTCCGCCGGCGGCGGTTCCGGCGCCTGAACCAGCGGACGGCCACCACCGCGGCCGGCCCCTCAGACCACCGGCGGCGAGGCCGGCCCCGCCAGGGCGACCGAGACCAGGGCGCGCATGGCGGAGGCGGCCTGTCCCAGCGGCAGCGTCGCGTCGTCGGCGAAGAGCTCCACCAGCCAGCCACCGGCCGGGTTCTGGCCGCCCGCGGCCACCATGCCCCGGTACCCGGAGACGACGAGCATCGCCTCCTCCGCCGGGTCGTTGCCGGCCGCGCCCGCCCGCAGCGCGAAGGAGCCGCCGCGGACGGCGCGGCGGGTCATCGGGTAGTGCCGGAGGTCGAAGACCGCGTCGGGGGCCTCGATCTGGGCCCGCTGGGTCTCCGCGCGGACGCTGCTGGGGCCGCTGGTCATCCGGTAGACGGCGTGCTGGGCGGTGCGCATGAGGTGGGAGCCGGGCGGGACGTACGAGACCCACCAGCCGACGGCGTCCAGCAGCCGGGCGGAGGCCTCGGCGACGACGACCAGCTTGCCGAGGGTGTCCGCGGGGTGGACGGCCCGGGCCGTGGCGGCCTGGTCGAGGGAGGCGAGCACGGCGGTGAGCAGCTGCCCGGGGTCGGCGCTGTGGGCGGCGCCGCGGAACCGCCGCCGGTCGCCCGCCCCGGCCCGGCCGTTCGGCCCGCGCCGCCCGTCCGCCCGGTGGTGCGGGTCGGCGGCGTCGGCGAGCAGCACGGTGGGGTCGGGCGAGAAGCCGGGGCCGTGGCTGCGCCCGGCGACGACGGGGTGGGCGGCCCGGGCGGCCTTGGCCCGGTACTGGGCGGCGTCGGCGAGCCGGAACAGCCGGTCGGGGGTGGTGACGGGCCCGATCGAGTCCCCGGTGGAGGCGACCCCGCAGGCCACACCCTCGCCCTCGGAGAGCGCGAGCGCCCGGGCGCACAGCTCCTCGGCGACGGAGACCACCTCGTCGGCCTTCTGCCCCTCCACGAGCAGGCAGAACTCGTCGCCGCCGAGCCGGGCGGCGAGGCTGCCGGGGAGCTTGGCGGCGGCCAGCGAGAGCTGGTGGGCGAACCGCTCCAGCAGCCGGTCGCCCATCTCGTGGCCGAGCTGGTCGTTGACCCGCTTCAGCCCGTTGACGTCGCAGACCACCAGGGAGACCACGGTGTTGTCCCGGTTGTGCGCCTCCAGCGCGCTCTCCAGCCGGGCGTCGACGGCGCGCCGGTTGGCCAGGCCGGTGAGCGGGTCGGAGAAGGCGAGCCTGCGCAGGTCGGCGAGGCGCTCGGTCTGCGCCAGCCCGGCGGAGACCTGGGCGGCGAGCAGGGTCGCGTAGTCGGCGTCGGCCTCGGTGAACTCCGGCATCCCGGCCGACCGGGCGAGGTACAGCTCGCCCCAGGCCTGGCCGTGCAGCACGACCGGCGCGACCACGCAGCAGGCCCGCCCGCGCCGGCGCAGCGCCGCGGCGCGCTCCTGGCAGTACGCGCCGGCCGTCGGGTGGGCGTGCCCGGCGTGCTGCACGCTGTTCTCGGCGCTCTGCAGCCAGGCGCGCGGCAGCCGCCCGGTGGTCCAGCGCTCCTCCAGGTACGTGACGATCTCGGGGAAGTCGGCGACCGGGTACGACTCGTCCTCGGGCAGCTCCTCCTCGCCCGGGGCGAGGTCGCCGTGGTTGACCAGCACCCGCAGCCGACCGGACTCGCGGTCCCAGACCGAGACGGCGGCCATGGTGGCGCCGAGCGCCTCGGTGGCCCGGGCGGCGGCGGCCCGGACGGCCTCCAGCGGGGTGAGCGCGGCGGCCATGTCCTGGGCCAGCTCGACCACGGACTGCAGTCTCAGGTCGGGCAGCGGGTCGGAGTGCCGCGAGCCGCCGCAGTCGCAGTCGCGGTCCGTCATGATCGCCTCGCTGCTCACCGGCTCGCCTCGCTCCCTGTGCTCGGTCCTGCCGGACCCCCGTCGGCCGGCCGCACCCGACCGGCCGCTTGCACCAAGACTAGGGCGGTTTCGTTAGCTTATGCCCCGTTTGCCCGGGCGGACCCGCAGCAGAACGTACGGGTTTCAACCGTTCAGCACCCGCAACCGCCCGTCCGCCGCGGGGAAGCGTGCCCACGAACGCCGTCACCGCATGCGTCTGCCCGCGGACGGCCGAAGCGCGCGCCTCCCCGTACGTCCACCGGATGCGTCTTCCCCGCGCGGGCCCGCCGTACGCGCGCCACCCGCGTACGGCCACCACCGCGTACAGCCGCAACCCGCATACGGCCCTGCGCGCAGGCGCTACTCGGCCTTCAGCCGCCGGGTGAGCAGCCACGGCTCGACCAGGCCGAGCCCCCGCACCGGCCGCCGCCACATCGGCTGCAGGTGGAACCGGGCCCCGGCGTCCGGTCCCGGGATCGGCAGCCCGGAGGCGGGCATCCCGGCCGCGGCCGACAGCGCCTCGGCCAGGCCGGGCCCCTCCGCGTCGGCCGGGGCGACGCTGCCGTTCTGCTCCAGCGCGGCGGCGAACTCGCCGTCGATCAGCACCGCGTCCTTGGGCGCGATCGAGGTGAGCCGGCTCGCCAGGTTGACGGTGGTGCCGAAGACGTCGCCCATCCGCGAGGTGACCGTGCCGAAGGCCATGCCGACCCGCAGCGGCGGGATGGTGTCGTCCCCGGCCAGCGCCTCGATCAGGCTCAGCGCGATCTCGGCGGCGGTCGCCGGGTCCTCGGAGACGTAGAGGATCTCGTCGCCGAGCGTCTTGATCACCCGGCCGCCCTGGCCGGCGATCAGGTCCGAGCAGGTGTTCTCGAAGGTCTCGACCAGCTCGCCGAGCTCCTCCTCCTCCAGCCGTCGCGACAGCCGGGTGAAGCCGACCAGGTCGGCGAAGCCGACGGCGAGCCGCCCGCTGGTGATCTCGTGGTCCTCGGCGGCCTGCACCACCCGGCCGGTGACGGCCGCCAGCTGGCGCCGCCAGACGTACACCAGGAACTGCTCCAGCTCCGGCAGCAGCAGCTCGACCAGCGGGTACGCGACGTCGGCGCGGGTCAGCCCGGGCTCGACGGCCTGGGTGAGGTTCTCCAGGAAGGTGTCCATCTGCCAGCCGGCCAGCCGGGCCGTGGTCTGGCCGGTGGAGCGGGCCACCTGGATCGCCATCGACTCGCTGAGCAGCCCGGACTCGACCAGGCCGGCCAGCCGCCGCAGCGCGATCACGTCGCCGTCGGTGAGCGCCCGGGACTGCCCGATGTCCGGGAAGCCCATGGCGCGCCAGAAGCGGGTGGCCAGCTCCATCGGGACGTCGGCGGCGCGCGCGGCCTGGTACGGGGTGTAGCGGCGCGGCGCGTCCAGGATCAGGCGCTCCAGTTCGAGCGCGACCGTGGGGTCGTTGCTGCCCGCCGTCGCGCCGCTGCTGCCGTCCTCTGCCACCGGTCCGTCCCCGTGCGATCGCCGCACTCGCCTCGTGTCCTACCTGTCCGGGCGCGCACTCCGCCACCCGGGCGGGCAGTGGCGCGCCTCACACCGCTGCCAGGTGGAATGTTCGCACGGAATCGTCGGATCCGGGGCATCAGCCCGGGTCAAGGAGAGGTGAAGAGTGCCGTTCAGCGGGGCTCGGGGCGTACGTGGACGACGTCGCCCGCGCCGACCGCCCGGCGTACGCCGTCGGGTGTGCGGACCACCAGCCGCCCGTCGCCGTCCACCGCGACGGCCTCGCCGACCAGCTCGCGGTCGCCCGGCAGGTGCACCTTCACCTGGCGGCCGAGCGTGGTGCAGCGGTCCACGTAGGCGCGCAGCAGGTCGCTGGCGTGCGGGTCGCCCGCGGCGGCCGTCCACTCCCGGTACAGCTCGGCGAGTTCGCGCAGCAGGGCGCGCAGCAGGGTGCCCCGGTCGGTGGTCGTGGCGCCGGCCAGCGCGAGCGAGGCGGCGGTGGGGACGGGCAGCTCCTCCGCGCGCAGCGAGACGTTGAGGCCCATGCCGACCACCACCGCGCCGCCGGCCAGCTCGGTGAGGATGCCGCCGAGCTTGCGCTCCGCGCCGTCGATCTCCGTCTGGAGGTCGTTGGGCCACTTCAGCCCGACCTCGACCCCGGCGACCCGGCCCAGCGTGCTGGCCGCGGCCACCCCGACCAGGATCGGCAGCCAGCCGTACCGCTCGACCGGCACCTCCTCGGGGCGCAGCAGCAGGGACAGGAACAGCCCGGAGCGGGGCGGGGCGGTCCACCGCCGGTCCAGCCGGCCGCGGGCGGCGCTCTGCGCCTCGGCCACCAGCACCGCGCCCTGTCCGGCGCCCGCCGCGGCCCGGGCGGCGAGGTCGCTGTTGGTGGAGCCGGTCTCGGCGACGACGTCCAGGGAGGTCCACAGGCCGCCCGGGACGAGCAGGTCGCGGCGCAGCGCCTCCTCGTCCAGCGGCGGACGGTCCAGGTCGGTCCAGGGCGACGGTCCGGCGTGGCCGAAGCCGCGCAGTCCGCTGCGGCGGGGGGTCTCGGGTGCGGTCATGGGAAAACCCTAGAGCGGGTCCGGGACGTAGGCCGCCCCATCGTCCCGCAGAACACCCGTCAACAGAACTGTGTCGATGGTCATGACGCCGGGACGTGCCGGATAGCCCTCCGCGCTGGCTACGCTACCCAGCGGTAGTTCGTAGCGCCGCCCTGCCCTCATGCGCGGGCCCACCACCCGGCCCCGCGCGCACTCGAACAGGTCGCGGCCATGGATCAGGGAGAGCCACCGGATGACCGAGGCGCCGTACGACCCCCACACCACCGCCGGCAAGCTCGCCGACCTGCGGCGCAGGCTGGACGAGGCGGTGCACTCCGGCTCGTCCAAGGCCGTGGAGAAGCAGCACGCCAAGGGCAAGCTGACCGCCCGTGAACGGGTCGTGGAACTGCTGGACGAGGACTCCTTCGTGGAGTTCGACGAGTTCGCCCGGCACCGCTCGACCAACTTCGGCCAGGAGAGGAACCGGCCGTACGGCGACGGCGTGGTGACCGGCTACGGCACCGTGGACGGCCGCCAGGTCGCCGTGTTCGCCCAGGACTTCACCGTCTTCGGCGGCTCGCTCGGCGAGGTCTTCGGCGAGAAGATCGTCAAGGTGATGGACTTCGCGCTGAAGACCGGCTGCCCGGTCATCGGCATCAACGACTCCGGCGGCGCCCGGATCCAGGAGGGCGTGGTCTCGCTCGGCCTGTACGGCGAGATCTTCCGCCGCAACGTGCACGCCTCCGGCGTCATCCCGCAGATCTCGCTGATCATGGGCCCCTGCGCGGGCGGCGCGGTGTACTCCCCCGCGATCACCGACTTCGTGGTGATGGCCGACCGGACCTCGCACATGTTCATCACCGGCCCCGACGTGATCAAGACCGTCACCGGCGAGGACGTCGCGATGGAGGAGCTGGGCGGCGCGCGCACCCACAACACCAAGTCGGGCAACGCCCACTACCTGGCCGCGGACGAGAAGGAGGCGATCGAGTACGTCAAGAGCCTGCTCTCCTACCTGCCCTCCAACAACCTGAGCGACCCGCCGTCCTACCCCGAGCAGGCCGACCTCACCGTCACAGCGCAGGACCTCGAACTCGACACCATCGTGCCGGACTCGGCGAACCAGCCGTACGACATGCGCAAGGTGATCGAGCACATCGTCGACGACGGCGAGTTCCTGGAGACCCAGCCGCTGTTCGCGGGCAACATCATCACCGGCTTCGGCCGGGTCGAGGGCCAGTCCGTCGGCATCGTCGGCAGCCAGCCGATGGACCTGGCC
Organism: Kitasatospora sp. NPDC056800; assembly: GCF_042789775.1. Classification (NCBI taxonomy): domain Bacteria; kingdom Bacillati; phylum Actinomycetota; class Actinomycetes; order Kitasatosporales; family Streptomycetaceae; genus Kitasatospora; species Kitasatospora sp. NPDC056800. The sequence goes on from NZ_JBHUAL010000054.1 coordinate 17,617, forward strand.
GGCTGCCTGGACATCAACGCCAGCGAGAAGGCCGCCCGCTTCATCCGCACCTGCGACTCCTTCAACGTCCCGGTGCTGACCTTCGTGGACGTGCCCGGCTTCCTGCCCGGCACCGAGCAGGAGTGGGACGGCATCATCCGGCGCGGCGCCAAGCTGATCTACGCCTACGCCGAGGCCACCGTCCCGCTGATCACCGTGATCACCCGCAAGGCCTTCGGCGGCGCGTACGACGTCATGGGCTCCAAGCACCTGGGCGCCGACCTCAACCTGGCCTGGCCGACCGCGCAGATCGCCGTGATGGGCGCGCAGGGCGCGGTCAACATCCTGCACCGCCGGGAGATCGCCGAGGCCGAGGCGGCCGGCACCGCCGAGGAGAAGCGGGCCGAGCTGATCGCCTCGTACGAGGAAACCCTGCTGAACCCCTACCTGGCCGCCGAACGCGGCTACGTGGACGCGGTGATCGCGCCGAGCGAGACCCGCCGGCACATCGTCCGCGGCCTGCGGGCGCTGCGCGGCAAGCGCGAGGTGCTGCCGCCGAAGAAGCACGGCAACATCCCCCTGTAGGCCCCGTCCCTGTCGGGAGAGAACCAGCCATGTCGATCCACGTGCTGCACGGGCAGCCGACCCCCGAGGAGCTGGCCACCGTCCTGGCGGTGGTCCAGGCCCGGGCCGCCGCCGCACAGGCCGCCGCCGAGGCGGCCCGCAGGGCCGGCGCCGGCCCGGACTCCCCCTGGGGCGACCGCGCCCGCCGGCTCCGTCTCGCCGCCCGTCCGGGCCCGAACGCCTGGCGGACCTCGGGCTGGGCGCACTGAACTCCGCGGCGTGGAGGGGGAGGACGGCCCCGCCGCCCTCCCCCTCCGTGCCGTACCGGGCGCCCGGCGCCCGCTTTGCCCGAAACCTGAGTACGGATACTCAGGCGCCCGCACCCCCGCGCGGCGCACTCTGGACGGGTGCTCTGGTCAGACCCCCGTGACGAGCCCTCGCCCGAGGCCCGTCGGATGCAGGAGCGGATGCAGCGGGCCGGCAAGGTGCTCGCCGCCCTCGTGCTGGTCGGCGCCGTGCTGATCATGATCTCCCGCTCCTTCACCTGAGCCGTTCACCCGAACGGCGGACACCGGCACCCCCTACGCTGGTGGACATGACCGACCAGCACCCCCTCGTCCTCGCCTCCGCCTCCCCCGCCCGCCTCGGGCTGCTGCGCCAGGCGGGCCTCGACCCGCGCGTGGTGGTCAGCGGCGTCGACGAGGACGCGATCACCGCCGCCACCCCCGCCGAGCTCGCCCTCGTCCTGGCCGAGGCCAAGGCGAAGGCCGTCGCCGCCGAACTCGCCGACGGCGAGCTGGTGATCGGCTGCGACTCCGTCCTGGAACTGGACGGCCGGGCCCTCGGCAAGCCCGCCGACGCCACCGAGGCGCTGGCCCGCTGGCAGTCGATGCGCGGACGTTCCGGCGTGCTGCGCACCGGCCACTGCGTGATCGACACCGCGACCGGCCGGCAGTCCTCGGCCACCGCCTCCACCACCGTCCGCTTCGGCACCCCGGACGACGCCGAGATCGCCGCGTACGTGGCCTCCGGCGAACCGCTGTACGTGGCCGGGGCGTTCACCCTGGACGGCCGCTCCGCGCCGTTCATCGACGGCATCGACGGCGACCCGGGCAACGTCATCGGCCTCTCCCTGCCGCTGCTGCGCCGGCTGCTCGCCGACCTCGACGTGCGCATCACGGACCTGTGGGCCAACTGACCTGCCGGAGCCCGCGGTCGTGGCCCTAAGCTGACCGGCGTTCGAACGGGGAGGGGACGCGGCAGATGACCGACAGCGTGCTCAACGTGGTGCTCGGCCTGGTGGCCAGCGCGATCAGCGCCGGCCTCGGCTGGCTCGCCCAGGCGCTGCGGCGGCGCCGCAGGGTCGAACGGGTGCGGGCGTTCTTCGGGCTGCCGGGCGGCAGCGAGTGCCTGATCGTGGTGCCGCGCAGCATCGGGACGGGCTCGCACGCCCACACCGTGACCCGGCGCGACGCGTACGCGCTGATGTGGCTGGCCGGGCTGGTCGAGGAGTGCGGGGCGCGGCCCGAGCTGGTGGCCCACGACGCCGCGCACCGCGGCCTGGGCGCCAAGACCGAGCTGTGCCTGGGCGGTCCGGTCAGCAACGAGCGGATGGCCGCGCACCTGGCCTGGGGCCTGCCGGGCGTGCTGATCACCTCGGGGCCGGGCCCGGGCAGCAACGTCCTCGTGGTGGGCGAGCGGGACTTCACCGCCGGCCCGGACGAGACGCACGTCCTGCTCGCCCGGATCGCCACCCCGGACGGCGGCCGCCCGGTGTTCCTGGTCTCCGGCCAGACCGGCACCGCCAACCAGGCCGGGGTGCGCTACCTGGTCGCCCACCACCGCGAACTCGCCCGGAGGTACGGGCAGGACGGCACCTTCGCGCTCGTCCTGCGGGTGGTCAACCCGGAGGCGTACGGGCCGGACATGGTCGAGGTGGCGGCCGACGTGACGGCCGAGGCGCTGCGGCGGCCCGCCGCCCGCTCCGGCGCCGCTTGAGCGGCCCGCGCGAGACTGTGGCCCATGCCACCCTCCCGCCGCGCCGCGGGCCGGTCACCCGCTGTGGCCCCCGCCGATCCGGGCGGACCGGCGCCGACCTGCGACGTCGTCCACGGGGCCGCCAGCGGGCCCGGAAAACCCATCACCGAGCGTGTGGGATAGTTCACAACCCGGGGCTACTCGCCGGTACTGCCCAGGAATCCATAAACTCAACGAGGTTCAAGAAGGGAGCCACAGTGCGCAAGGTGCTCATCGCCAACCGCGGGGAAATCGCTGTCCGCGTCGCCCGTGCCTGCTCGGACGCCGGTATCGCCAGCGTCGCCGTCTACGCCGAGCCGGACCGGGATGCGCTGCACGTCCGCGCGGCCGACGAGGCTTACGCGCTGGGCGGTGACACCCCCGCTACCAGCTACCTGGACATCGCCAAGGTCCTCAAGGCGGCCGCCGACTCCGGTGCGGACGCCGTCCACCCCGGCTACGGGTTCCTGTCGGAGAACGCCGACTTCGCCCAGGCCGTCCTCGACGCGGGTCTGATCTGGATCGGCCCGCCGCCGCAGGCCATCCGCGACCTCGGCGACAAGGTGACCGCCCGGCACGTCGCCCAGCGGGCCGGTGCCCCGCTGGTGGCCGGCACGCCGGACCCGGTCTCGGGCGCCGACGAGGTCGTCGTCTTCGCCCGGGAGCGCGGCCTGCCGGTCGCCATCAAGGCGGCCTTCGGCGGCGGCGGACGCGGCCTCAAGGTCGCCCGCACGCTGGAGGAGATCCCCGAGCTGTACGAGTCCGCGGTGCGCGAGGCCGTCGCCGCCTTCGGCCGCGGCGAGTGCTTCGTCGAGCGCTACCTGGACAACCCGCGGCACGTGGAGACCCAGTGCCTGGCCGACAAGCACGGCAACGTGGTGGTCGTCTCCACCCGTGACTGCTCGCTCCAGCGCCGCCACCAGAAGCTGGTCGAGGAGGCGCCCGCGCCGTTCCTGACCGCCGAGCAGAACGCCGAGCTGTACCGGGCGTCCAAGGCCATCCTGAAGGAGGCCGGCTACGAGGGCGCCGGGACCTGCGAGTTCCTGGTCGCGCTGGACGGCACGATCTCCTTCCTGGAGGTCAACACCCGTCTCCAGGTGGAGCACCCGGTCACCGAGGAGGTCACCGGCCTCGACCTGGTCCGCGAGATGTTCCGGATCGCCGACGGCGAGGAGCTCGGCTACGGCGACCCCGAGGTCCGCGGCCACTCCTTCGAGTTCCGCATCAACGGCGAGGACCCGGGCCGGAACTTCCTGCCCGCGCCCGGCACCGTGACGCTGTTCGCCCCGCCGTCCGGCCCGGGCGTGCGCCTGGACTCGGGCGTGGAGACCGGCTCGGTCATCGGCCCGGCCTGGGACTCGCTGCTGGCCAAGCTGGTCGTCAGCGGCCGCGACCGCAAGCAGGCCCTGGAGCGGGCCCGCCGCGCGCTGGCCGAGTTCAAGGTGGAGGGCATGGCCACCGCCATCCCGTTCCACCGGGCGGTCGTCACCGACCCGGCGTTCGCGCCCGAGGTGCACGGCGGCGACGGGCCGTTCACGGTCTTCACCCGGTGGATCGAGACCGAGTTCGACAACACCATCCCGCCGTTCGCCGGCGCGGCCGGTGACGGCGAGGAGGCCGAGACCCGGGAGACCGTGGTGGTCGAGGTCGGCGGCAAGCGGATCGAGGTCTCGCTGCCGTCCTCGCTGGGCGTCACGGCGGCCCCGGCGGCCGGTGCCACGGGCTCCGCCAAGGCCAAGCGCCGGGTGGGCGCCAAGAAGGCCGGCTCGGCCGTCAGCGGCGACACCCTGGCCTCGCCGATGCAGGGCACCATCGTCAAGGTCGCCGTGGAGGAGGGCCAGGTCGTCGCCGAGGGCGAGCTGATCGTGGTCCTGGAGGCGATGAAGATGGAGCAGCCGCTGAACGCCCACAAGGCGGGCACCGTCACCGGCCTCAAGGCCGAGGTCGGCGCGAGCGTCAGCAGCGGCGCCGCGCTCTGCGAGATCAAGGACTGACACCGTCCCTGACCCCGGACCGGTCCGTACGCCCCTCGGGGGTGTGCGGACCGGTCCCGTTTCCGCGGACCGTACGGGCTCAGCGCCCGCGCGGCAGGCCCAGTTCGGCCAGCCTGGCCGGCATGCCGCCCGGGGCGACGGGCCCGCCGTGCGCGCCGGGGCGGCGCTGGCCGGGCAGCGGGGCGCCGCCGGGGGGCGGGCCGCCGCGGCGGGCCATCGGGCCGGGCTGGGGCTGGTGCATCGGGCCGCTGCCGGTGCCGTGCACCGGGGCGTCGCCGCCCGGGCCGGCGCCCAGCGGGGCCAGGTCGACCTGCACCCCGCAGTCGGCGAGCGCGTCCAGCTCGCGGACGGTGCTGTCGTCCGCGGTGGCCTGCTCGTCGGTGACCAGGCGGGTGATGGTCTCGGTGGCGACGGTCTGGAACATGCCGGCCGCGCCGAGCTTGGTGTGGTCGGCGAGGACGATCACCTCGGCGGCCGCCAGCACCATGGCCCGGTCCACGCTCGCGGACAGCATGTTCGCCGTCGACAGCCCGCGCTCGGCCGTCAGACCGCTGCCGGAGATGAAGGCCTTGTTGACCCTCAACCCCTGCAGGGACTGCTCCGCGCCGCTGCCCACCAGCGCGTAGTTGGAGCCGCGCAGGGTGCCGCCGGTCATCACCACCTCGACCCGGTTGGCGTGCGCCAGGGCCTGGGCGACGAGCAGCGAGTTGGTGACCACCGTCAGCCCGGGCACCCGGGCCAGCCGGCGGGCCAGCTCCTGGGTGGTGGTGCCGGCGCCGACCACCACCGCGTCCCCCTCCTCCACCAGGCCGGCGGCGAAGTCCGCGATGGCGCTCTTCTCCGCCGCGGACAGGTGGGTCTTCTGCGGGTATCCGGGTTCGCGGCTGAAGCCGCCGGGGAGCACCGCGCCGCCGTGCCGGCGGTCGAGGAGCCCTTCTGCCTCCAGCGCCCGCACGTCACGGCGCACGGTCACTTCGGAGGTCTGGACGACGCGGGCCAACTCCCGGAGCGAGACGGCTCCGTTGGCGCGCACCATTTCGAGGATCAACTGGCGACGTTCTGCTGCAAACACAGAACCGACGGTAACCTGCGTGACCGTCTGCTTTCAGGCGTTTGCAGCTAGTAGCGGGAATTGCTCACGCACGAGCGGCGCGTGACCGTAGAATACGCGCCGTCAATGGCCCGGAACTGCGCCCGCCGTCCGGGTGACGGCCATGCCCGCGCGAAGGGCGGTCGCCGATCGGCAACCGCCCTCAACTGTGCGCCGGACGCTCAGGATTCGCCGTCGACCCGCTTGCGGATGTGCAGCTGCCGGGCGGCCTCGGCGGTCGAGCCGGAGACGGACGGGTACACGGTGAAGGCGCTGGCCACCTGTTCGACCGTCAGATTGGCGTCCACCGCGAGCGAGATCGGGTGGATCAGCTCGCTGGCCCGCGGGGCGACGACCACGCCGCCGACCACGATGCCGGTGCCCGGGCGGCAGAACAGCTTCACGAAGCCGTCCCGGATGCCCTGCATCTTCGCCCGCGGGTTGCCGCGCAGCGGGAGCTTGACCACGACGGCGTCCATCTTGCCGCACTCCACGTCGGCCGCCGTGTAGCCGACGGTGGCGATCTCCGGGTCGGTGAAGACGTTGGAGGCCACGGTCTTGAGGTTCAGCGGCTGCACCGCGTCGCCGAGCGCGTGGTACATCGCGATCCGGCCCTGCATGGCCGCCACCGAGGCGAGCATGAAGACGCCGGTGCAGTCGCCCGCCGCGTACACGCCGGGGGCGGTGGTGCGGGAGACCCGGTCGACCTGGATCTGGCCCCAGTCGTTGAGCTTGACCCCGGCCTCCTCCAGGCCCATCTCGGAGGTGTTGGGGACGGAGCCGACCGCCATCAGGCAGTGGGTGCCCTCGATCACCTTGCCGTCGGCCAGCATGACCTCGACCCGGTCGCCGATCCGCTTGACGCTCTCGGCGCGCGAGCGGCCCATGACGTTCATGCCGCGGCGGCGGAAGACGTCCTCCAGCACCTCGGCGGCGTCCGGGTCCTCGCCCGGCAGCACCCGGTCGCGGCTGGACACCAGGGTCACCTTGGAGCCGAGCGCCTGGTACGCGCCGGCGAACTCGGCGCCGGTCACACCGGAGCCGACCACGATCAGCTCGCGGGGCAGCTCCTCCAGGTCGTACACCTGGGTCCAGGTGAGGATCCGCTCGCCGTCCGGCTGGGCGTCCGGCAGCTCGCGCGGGTGGGCGCCGGTGGCGATCAGCACCGCGTCGGCGTGCAGCGACTGCACGGTGCCGTCGGGCGCGTCCACCAGCACCTCGCGGGAGCCGTCCACGGCCTGCCCGCCGGTGCCGAGCCGGCCGCGGCCGCGCAGCACGGTGACGCCGGCCCGGGTGACGGACTGGGTGATGTCGTGGGACTGCGCGATCGCCAGGCGCTTCACACGGCGGTTGACCTTGCCCAGGTCCACGCCGATCACCCGGGCCGCCTGCTCGACGGGCGGGGTGTCGTCCGCGACCAGGATGCCCAGCTCCTCGTACGAGCTGTCGAAGGTGGTCATCACCTCCGCGGTCGCGATCAGGGTCTTCGACGGAACGCAGTCCGTGAGCACCGCCGATCCGCCCAGACCGTCGGTGTCGACGACGGTCACCTCCGCGCCGAGCTGTGCGGCGACCAGGGCCGCCTCGTAGCCGCCGGGTCCGCCACCGATGATCACGATCCGAGTCACGTTCCCCATTGTCCCGCACGCCCGCGGCGCCGCCACGCCGGGGTCGGGGCTCCCGTACGTTCGTCCAGTCGCCCCGGCCCGCCCGCCGCCCGGGCTACCCTGGCCCCCATGCCCCTTTACGCCGCGTATGCCACCAACCTCGATGCCCGGCAGATGACCCGCCGAGCCCCGCACTCCCCGCTGCGCGGCACGGGGTGGCTAGCCGGATGGCGGCTCACCTTCGGTGGCGAGCAGCTGGGTTGGGAGGGCTCGCTGGCCACCGTGGTCGAGGACGAGAAGGACCAGGTCTTCGTCTCGCTGTACGACGTCGCGCCGATGGACGAGGAGGGCCTGGACCGCTGGGAGGGCGTCCAGCTCGGCATCTACCGCAAGATCAAGCTGCGCGCGCAGACCCTGGACGGGGACATCCCGGTCTGGACGTACGTGCTCAACGACTACGAGGGCGGCCTGCCCGCGGCCCGCTACCTCGGCCTGGTCGCCGACGCCGCGGAGAGCGCCGGCGCCCCGCACGACTACGTGATGGACCTGCGCCGCCGCCCCTGCTGATCCGCGTCCCAGCCGCGCACGGTCTCCGCGAGCACCCGCGCCACCGCCGCGCGCCGGGCCGGGTCGGCGCGCACCCCGTACGCCAGTTCGACGTGCAGCCACGGCACCCCGAGCCCGGCCGCGAACAGGCCGGCCACGTTGGTGGCGCCGGCCAGCCGCGCACCCGGCTCCCGCCAGGCCCGGCGGACCACCAGGCCGGCCCCGCCGAGCCCCGCGGCGGTCAGCTCGGCGGCCGGGCCCGGCCGCCCGGCGCCGCTGGAGACCACCGCGTCCCGACCGGGCAGGCTGGCCGCGCCGAAGCCGTGCAGCTGGATGCCGGGCAGGCCGCGCAGGGTGAGCGCCTCGACCACGGCGGCGAAGACGGTGTCGCTGCGGTGCGCGACGTCCGAGGAGCCGTCCGCCCCGGCCCGGCGGTGCGCCCCGGCGAGCACCAGCACGCCGCCCGGCACGGCCCGGAACAGCTCCACCCCGAGCGCCTCGGTGCGGACGTCCGAGGCCGGGTGGGGCACCTGTACGGACCAGGCGGGGCGGACCGAGCGGTCCAGGTAGACCCGGCCCCAGCCGCGGCCGTCCCCGCTGCCGTCGTCGTCGGCAGCGGTCTCGGCGATCTCGGTGACCGGGCGGCCGGTCACGGCCTCGGTGAACCCGGTGATCCGGTACCCGGCCCGGGCCAGCGCCCGTTCGGCCTCCCCGGTCCGGCCGTCCAGCGCGCCGAGCACGCCGTCGGCCACCGCCCGGCGCTGGGCCGCGCCCGGCACGGTGTACCGGCCGCTCGGGAAGAAGTCCGCGGTGAACGCGTCCACCCGGGCCGCCAGGTCCACCGGCGCGGGCCCGGGCGGCGCCGCGGGCGGCGGGTACCGGCTGTCCGTGTTCCCCATGGCGGTCGACCCCGTCCTGGTACCCCGCCGGAGCCGCGGACCGGACCGGCGACGAAGGATCGGCCCCCTCGGCCCCTCGGGCCCCGACCGTCACCGTAACGCCGCCGACCCCGGACCGGCCCGCCGGGAAACGGGCCACGACGGCACGCGCACGAAGCGACCGCCCGGAGGGAAAGGCCCGGCGCGGCACCCGGGTTGTGTGCGATCCGACGGCCCGCTCACCCGAAAAGCGTCACCGAGCTGTGTTTTCGGGTCAACCGGGTAACGATCCGGCATGCCGCGGCTGAATTTCTACGCGCGTAGCCGAAACCCGTCTATCCTCTGACCCGTGAACGCTTCTCCTCAGTCGGTCGTCTCCGCCGACCCCTACGCCGCCGCCCAGGCCGCCGCCGAGCGCCTGCGCGAGCTGACCGGTGCCGAGCGGCACGACGTCGCCCTGGTGATGGGCTCCGGCTGGGTGCCGGCCGCCGACGCCCTGGGCGAGACCGTGGCCGAGTTCCCGGTCACCGAGCTCCCGGGCTTCCCCGCCCCCGCCGTCGCCGGCCACGCCGGCACGATCCGTTCGGTGAAGATCGGCGACAAGCGCGCCCTGATCTTCCTCGGCCGCAACCACTACTACGAGGGCCACGGCGTGGCCACCGTCGTCCACGGCGTGCGCACCGCCGCCGCGGCCGGCTGCGGCATCATCGTGCTGACCAACGGCTGTGGCGGCCTGCGCCAGGGCTGGACCCCGGGTCAGCCGGTCCTGATCAGCGACCACATCAACCTGACGGCGGACTCCCCGATCGTCGGCGCGAACTTCGTCGACCTCACCGACCTGTACTCCAAGCGCCTGCGCGAGCTCTGCCGCGAGATCGACCCGTCCCTGGACGAGGCCGTCTACGTCCAGTTCCGCGGCCCGCACTACGAGACCCCGGCCGAGGTCAACATGGCCCGGGTCATCGGCGGCGAGCTGGTCGGCATGTCCACCACCCTGGAGGCCATCGCCGCCCGCGAGGCCGGCAGCGAGGTGCTCGGCATCTCCCTGGTCACCAACCTGGCCGCCGGCATGACCGGCGAGCCGCTCAACCACGCCGAGGTGCTGGAGGCCGGCAAGGCCTCCGCCGAGCGCATGGGCGAGCTGCTGGCGAAGGTCCTTGAGCGGATCTGACGCCCGGCGGGCGCAGAATCATGACTGACGGGGCCCACGGGCGGCGTGATCCGCTGATCACGCCCTCCCGTGGGCCCCGTCCGCATGCGCGACCCCCTTCCTTGCGGAACCCTCCGGTCCCAGCGGAACCCTCCCGACCCACAGCGGAACCTCCGGCCGACACACCGACGCACGTCCCCATGGAGCTGGCATGACGCAGGCACCCACCACCGACCTCCTCGCCCGGGCCCGGACCTGGCTGGCCGAGGACCCCGACCCGCAGACCCGCGAGGAGCTCGCCGCCCTGCTGGCCCGGGCCGAGGCCCCGGAGGTCGAGACCGACGGCAAGCTCGCCTGGGCGGAGCTCGCCGAGCGCTTCTCCGACCGGCTCCAGTTCGGCACCGCCGGCCTGCGCGGCGAGCTCGGTGCCGGTCCGATGCGGATGAACCGCGCCGTGGTGATCCGGGCCGCCGCCGGCCTGGTCGCGTACGTCAAGCAGCAGGGCCTGGGCGACCTGGTCGTCATCGGCTACGACGCCCGCCACAAGTCGTACGACTTCGCCCGCGACACCGCGGCCGTGGTGGTCGGCGCCGGCCTGCGCGCCGCGCTGCTGCCGCGCCCGCTGCCGACCCCGGTGCTCGCCTTCGCCGTCCGCCACCTGGGCGCGGCCGCCGGCGTCACCGTCACCGCCAGCCACAACCCGCCGCAGGACAACGGCTACAAGGTCTACCTGGGCGACGGCTCGCAGATCGTCCCGCCGGCCGACGCCGGGATCGCCGCCAGGATCGACGCGATCGGCTCGCTGGACGACGTCCCGCGCGCCGCGTCGGGCTGGGAGGTGCTCGGCGAGGAGGTCGTCGAGGCCTACCTGGACCGGGCCGTCTCCATCGTCGACGAGCACGGCCCGCGCGACCTGGAGGTGGTCTACACCCCGATGCACGGCGTCGGCCGCGACACCCTGGTCGCCGCGTTCCGCCGGGCCGGCTTCCCCGCGCCCACCGTGGTCGCCGAGCAGGCCGAGCCCGACCCGGACTTCCCGACCGTGGCCTTCCCCAACCCGGAGGAGCCGGGGGCGATGGACCTCGCCTTCCGCACCGCCGCCACCGTCGGCCCGGACATCGTGATCGCCAACGACCCGGACGCCGACCGCTGCGCGGTGGCCGTCCCCGTCAACGGCAACGCGGCCGGCGCCGGCAACGGCACCTCCGGCTGGCGGATGCTGCGCGGCGACGAGGTCGGCGCGCTGCTCGGCTCGGCCCTGGTCGCGAAGAAGGCCGAGGGCACCTTCGCCACCACCATCGTCTCCGCCACCCTGCTCGGCCGGATCGCCGAGGCCGCGGGCCTGGGCTACGCCGAGACGCTGACCGGCTTCAAGTGGATCTCCCGCGCCCAGGGCCTGCGCTACGGCTACGAGGAGGCGCTCGGCTACTGCGTCGACCCGCAGGGCGTCCGGGACAAGGACGGCATCACCGCCGCCCTGCTGGTCGCCGAGCTGGCCGCCACCCTCAAGAAGTCCGGCCGCACCCTGTCCGACCTGCTGGACGACCTGGCGCTGGAGCACGGCCTGCACGCCACCGACCAGCTCTCCGTCCGGGTCCAGGACCTCTCGCTGATCGCCGACGCCATGCGCCGCCTGCGCGAGCAGCCGCCGACCGTGCTGGCCGGCCTCCGGGTGACCCGCGCCGACGACCTGTCGGCCGGCTCCGCCGAGCTGCCGCCCACCGACGGCCTGCGCTACTACCTGGCCGGCGAGGGCGTCCGCTCCGCCCGCATCGTGGTCCGCCCCTCCGGCACCGAGCCCAAGCTCAAGTGCTACCTGGAGGTCGTCCTCCCGGTCGCCTCGGCCGCCGACCTGGCCCCGGTCCGCGAGCGCGCCGCCGCCCTGCTCGCCACCGTCAAGCGGGACCTCGCCGACGCGGCGGGCATCACCGCCTGATCCCCGCGCACACGTGGAGGGGCCCGCCGGTCGTGACCGGCGGGCCCCTCCGTTACGTTTCCGCGGTGTCAGACCGCGATGACGGTGATCAGCGCGACCAGGCCGAGCAGGGTGGGGGCGATGACCCACCAGCACCAGCGGACCTCGACCGGGCCCGCGGCGGCGGGGCGGGCGGCGTTGCGCTCGGCCAGCTCCTGGAGGACGGCGGTGACCTGGTCGGACCAGGCGCGGGTGGGGTCGGGCGAGCCCTGGACGACCGGGTTGGTCCGCTTGGCCATCCCCAGCCCCAGACCGGTCCGGGAGGCGTGCTCGGCGGCGCTGGGGCTCTGCGCCCGGGTGGCCCGCTTGCGCTGCCGCAGCGACACCGGCACCGCCCAGACCTGGAACTTCTTCCCGCCCGCGAGCAGCTCGACCGAGTACCCCGCGCGCAGCGCGTCCACCGAGGCCCACGGCGCGACGACGGTCCGCCACGGGTTGCGCACCACCAGCCGGTCGCGGCCGGCCGTCACGGCCGGGCGCAGCGTGTACGCGATCACCGGGAAGGCGAACACCGGCACCGCGGCGAGCGAGACGTACGGCGTCTTGCCCGTCCCGCTCACCACCGCGTCGCCGATCAGCCAGGCGGCGACCACCAGCAGCAGCACTCCGGAGATCACACCGGGGACAGAGCGGTACACGCGGTCCGCGTACTCGGGCTCCCCGTCGGGGGCGGCGGGGCCCTGGCCGGGCTTGCCGTCGGAATCGGTCATGTCGACGATTCTGCCCCATGCCCCTCACCCTGAGGTCTCGGTCCGGCCACGAATGGCAGGTGCCCTGGCGGCCCACTACGCGCGTAGATATGCTGCTCTGGTGACTATGTCCACTGTTGCAGCCAATGCCCTCGGCGTTGCGGGCAGCGGCCTTCAGGACGTTGCTGCGTCCGAGGCCTCGCTCCGCCGGTTCCTGCACGGCCTGCCCGGCGTCGACCAGGTCGGCCTGGAGGCGCGTGCCGCCGCTCTCGGTACCCGCTCGATCAAGACCACGGCGAAGGCGTACGCCATCGACCTGGCGATCTCGATGATCGACCTGACCACGCTGGAGGGCGCGGACACGGTCGGCAAGGTGCGCGCACTGTGCGCCAAGGGCAGGACCCCCGACCCGACCGACCCGACCACCCCCCGCGTCGCCGCCATCTGCGTCTACCCGGACATGGTCGCCACCGCGAAGGCCGCCCTGGAGGGCACCGACATCCAGGTCGCCTCCGTGGCCACCGCCTTCCCGGCCGGCCGCGCCGCCCTCCCGATCAAGCTCGCCGACACCGCCGACGCGGTGGCCGCGGGCGCCGACGAGATCGACATGGTGATCGACCGCGGCGCCTTCCTCTCCGGCCGCTACCTCGACGTCTTCAACGAGATCGTGGCCGTCAAGGAGGCGTGCAAGCGCCCCGACGGCAGCTCCGCCCACCTCAAGGTGATCTTCGAGACCGGCGAGCTCCAGACCTACGACAACGTCCGCCGGGTCTCCTGGCTGGCGATGCTGGCCGGCGCCGACTTCATCAAGACCTCCACCGGGAAGGTCGCCGTCAACGCGACCCCGCCGGTCACCCTGCTGATGCTGGAGGCGGTCCGCGACTTCCGCGCGGCCACCGGCGTCCAGGTCGGCGTCAAGCCCGCCGGCGGCATCCGCACCACCAAGGACGCCATGAAGTACCTGGTGATGGTCAACGAGACCCTCGGCGACGACTGGCTGACCCAGCACTGGTTCCGCTTCGGCGCCTCCAGCCTGCTCAACGACCTGCTGATGCAGCGCCAGAAGCTGGCCACCGGCCGCTACTCCGGCCCCGACTACGTGACGGTGGACTGATCACCATGGCCAAGAAGAAGAACACCGAGGAGCCCGTGGCCAAGCCCGCCGGCGGCCTCTTCGCCTACGCCCCGGCCCCCGAGTCGCCGGCCGCCGCGGGCGACATCGCCACCTCCTACGGCCACTTCATCGGCGGCGAGTTCGTCGACTCCTCCGGCAACGAGGCCCTGAAGACGGTCAACCCGGCCACCGAGCAGGTGCTCGCCGAGTTCGCCCAGGGCACCGAGGAGGACGTGGACCGCGCGGTCGCCGCCGCCCGCAAGGCCTTCGCCGACTGGTCGGCGCTGCCCGGCAGCGAGCGCGCCAAGTACCTGTTCCGGATCGCCCGGATCATCCAGGAGCGCAGCCGCGAGCTGGCCGTGCTGGAGTCGATCGACAACGGCAAGCCGATCCGCGAGACCCGCGACGTCGACCTGCCGCTGGTCGCCGCCCACTTCTTCTACTACGCGGGCTGGGCCGACAAGCTGGACTACGCCGGCTTCGGTCCCAACCCGAAGCCGCTGGGCGTGGCCGGCCAGGTCATCCCATGGAACTTCCCGCTGCTGATGCTGGCGTGGAAGATCGCGCCCGCGCTGGCGACCGGCAACACGGTCGTCCTGAAGCCGGCCGAGACCACCCCGCTGACCGCGCTGCGCTTCGCCGAGATCTGCCGCCAGGCCGGTCTGCCGAAGGGCGTCGTCAACATCGTCACCGGCGACGGCCGCACCGGCGCCGCGCTGACCTCCCACCCGGACGTCAACAAGGTCGCGTTCACCGGCTCCACCCCGGTCGGCCGCGCCATCGCCAAGCAGCTGGCCGGCACCCGCAAGAAGCTCTCGCTGGAGCTGGGCGGCAAGGCCGCGAACATCGTCTTCGACGACGCGCCGATCGACCAGGCCGTCGAGGGCATCGTCAACGGCATCTTCTTCAACCAGGGCCACGTCTGCTGCGCCGGTTCGCGCCTGCTGGTCCAGGAGTCCGTCCAGGACGAGCTGCTGGACGCCCTGAAGCGCCGGATGGGCACCCTGCGGGTCGGCGACCCGCTGGACAAGAACACCGACATCGGCGCCATCAACTCCGCCGCGCAGCTGGCCCGGATCACCGCTCTGACCGACGCCGGCGAGGCCGAGGGCGCCGAGCGCTGGTCGCCGGAGTGCGAACTCCCGGGCACCGGCTTCTGGTTCAAGCCGACCCTGTTCACCGGCGTCAGCCAGGCCCACCGGATCGCCCAGGAGGAGATCTTCGGCCCGGTCCTGTCGGTGCTGACCTTCCGCACCCCCGCCGAGGCGGTCGAGAAGGCCAACAACACCCCGTACGGCCTCTCCGCCGGCATCTGGACGGAGAAGGGCTCGCGCATCCTCTGGATGGCGGACCGCCTCAGGGCCGGCGTGGTCTGGGCCAACACCTTCAACAAGTTCGACCCGACCTCGCCGTTCGGCGGCTACAAGGAGTCGGGCTACGGCCGCGAGGGTGGCCGCCACGGTCTGGAGCCCTACCTGAATGTCGAGGCCCTCGATGTCTGATGTCGCAACGCGTCTTGACGTCTTCAAGACCTACAAGCTGTACGTCGGCGGGAAGTTCCCGCGCTCCGAGAGCGGGCGGGTGTACGAGGTGACCGACTCCAAGGGCGAGTGGCTCGCCAACGTCCCGCTGGGCACCCGCAAGGACACCCGTGACGCCGTCCTGGCCGCCCGCAAGGCGGTCAAGGGCTGGGCCGGCACCACCGCGTACAACCGCGGCCAGGTGCTGTACCGGGTGGCCGAGATGCTCCAGGGCCGGCGCGAGCAGTTCGCCGCCGAGGTGGCCGTCTCCGAGGGCATCGGCCCGAAGAAGGCCGCCGCGCTGGTGGACGCCGCGATCGACCGCTGGGTCTGGTACGCGGGCTGGACCGACAAGGTCGCCCAGATCGCGGGCGGCGCCAACCCGGTCGCCGGTCCGTACTTCAACCTCTCCTCCCCGGAGCCGACCGGTGTGGTCGGGGTCGTCGCCCCGCAGGCCGGGTACGGGCACTCGCTGCTCGGCCTGGTCTCGGTGATCGCCCCGGCGATCGCCACCGGGAACACGGTCGTGGTCGCGGCCGCCGCGGACGCCCCGCTGCCCGCGCTGTCGCTGGGCGAGGTGCTGGCCACCTCGGACGTCCCGGGCGGCGTGGTCAACATCGTCTCGGGCCCGACCGCGGACATCGCCCCCACCCTGGCCTCGCACCAGGACGTCAACGCGCTGGACCTCACCGGGGCCATCGCCGCCGACGGTCCCGGCGCGGCGTACGCGCTGGAGGCGGCCGCCGCGGATACCCTGAAGAGGGTGGTCCGTCCGGCGCTGGACCCGTTCGCCCAGGACTGGACCAATGCGCCGGGTACAAAGCGGCTACTCTCGTTCCTGGAGACGAAGACGGTCTGGCACCCGAAGGGGATCTGACCTCCGGTACTCCGGGTAACAACTCCACAGACTGGCCGTCCCCAGTGCCCTCACCCCCCCAGGGCCCGGACGGTCACAGGACGGACCCGCGCCTCTCCCCCCCTGGCGCGGGTCCGTCGGCGTTCCCGGGGTGTTCCGGCCGTCGGCCCGTCGACTTTCGTCACCCGCGCCGCCGACTTTCGACGCTCCCGCCCGCCCCACCGGCCCGGCCAGAATCACCGGTGACGGAGACGGCCGGGGGAACGACCGGGGGGACGCATGGGCGAGTTCATCGGCGAGCTGACGGCACTGTTCGCGGACGGCTTCTACCGCACGTGGCACGTGGCCCGCACCAGGCGGCGGCTGGCCGCGGGCCGCCCGGTCAGGGTGCCCTGCTCGGCCCGCTCCGAGCGGCAGCCCGACTACGTCAACGGCAGCCTGCGCATCAGGCCCGGCACCGACACCGTGGCCCTGGTCACCCGCGACACCGGCCGGTGCGAACTGCCCGCCGGCGGGACCTTCCACGAGCCCGAGCCCGACACCTGGCACAGCCCGGACTGGGCCGCCACCGCCTACCGGCCGCCCGGCGCCGACGAACCGGTCTACCTCCAGGTGGACAGCCGCTACCTGCCGATGGTCCACGTCGCCCTCGCCGACCCGGCGTCACAGTCGAAGCCAGGGGCACGGTAGAAGGTCCGCCCCGGCCGGTTTCGGCAACCGGCCGGGATGCGTCAGACTGGTGTCCCGTGAGTGACTCCCCCATGAACCCCGCACCGACCGGGCATGCCCGGGTGATCCTGCTCTCCGGGCCCTCCGGGTCGGGGAAGTCCTCGCTCGCCGAGCGCAGCGGCCTGCCGGTGCTCCAGCTCGACGACTTCTACAAGGACGGGGACGACCCGACCCTGCCGCGGCTGCCGGACGGCGCCGTCGACTGGGACTCCCCGCTGGCCTGGCACCGCGACCAGGCCGTCGCCGCGATCCGCGCCCTGCACGAGCACGGCCGCACGGACGTCCCGGTGTACTCGATCCCGGACAACGGCCGGATCGGCACCCGCGGCCTGGAGCTGGACGGGGCGGACGCGTTCATCGCGGAGGGCATCTTCGCCGCCGAGATCACCGCCGAGTGCGCCGAGCAGGGCCTGCTCGGCGACGCCCTGTGCCTGCGCAACGGCGCGCTCACCACGGCCTGGCGCCGGCTGCGCCGGGACGTCCGGGAGGGCCGCAAGTCGCTGCCGGTGCTGCTGCGCCGGGGCCTGCGGCTGATGCGGGCCGAGCGGTCCATCGTCGGACGGCAGGTCGCGCTCGGCTCGTACGCGTGCGCCGGGCCGGAGGCCGAGCGGCGGATCCGCGCCGCGACCCGGGCCGGCGAGCTCTCCGCCGCCTGAACCCCCGTACGGCCGAGCCCGGTACGGCCGAACCCCCAGGGCATGACGAAGGGCCCGGTGCGTCTCCCCCGCACCGGGCCCTTCGCCTTCCCCGAACGGTCTTCGGCTCCCCCACGGGCGTGCTCCCCCGAGCCGCTGCCCCCGGACCGTGACCGTCCGCTTCCCGTCCCCCGACGGGAGTCCTCGTTACGCGACCAGCTCGCCGAACGCCCGGACGGTGTCGCCGGACTTGTTCAGGTGCTCGTCCTCGCGCAGCCGGCGCAGGGCGCGCCAGATGCTGCTCTTGACCGTGCCGACGCTGATCCCCAGCACGCCGGCGATCTCCGGGTCGGTCTTGCCCTCGTAGTACCGCAGCACCAGCATGGTGCGCTGGTTCTCCGGCAGCTTCGCCAGCGCCTGCCAGAGCACGGTGCGCAGCTCGGTGCCGCCCATCGCGTCGGTGTCGCCGGCCGTCTCCGGCAGCTCCTCGGTCGGGTACTCGTTGACCTTGCGGCGCCGCCAGGCGGAGATGTGCAGGTTGGTCATGGTGCGGCGGAGGTAGCCCCCGACCGCGGCCTTGTCGGTGATCCGGCCCCAGGCCCGGTAGGTGCTGAAGAGCGCGCTCTGCAGCAGGTCCTCGGCCTCGTAGCGGTCACCGGTCAGGTGGTAGGCCGTGGCGTACAGGGAGGCGCGGCGCTCGCGCACGTACGCGGTGAACTCCGTGATGTGGTCCTCCGCGACGGCCGGGTGCTCCCCCTGCGCGCCTCCCTGCCCGGCCTCGGTGGTGCGGGCCGCCGCGGGGTTCAGCCGCAGCAGCGTCGCACCGGCGGCCTCGCGACCGGTCGGCTCCCCCGAACCGACCGTCCGCAGACCGTTCCCCCCGGTCCCCCGGTTCCCCCCCGGGGCGTCCTTGCCCTCGACGCGGACGGGGAGGATCCCCCGCAGCGTGAGGGTGGTGGCGGAGTCGGCCGAACTCCCCAGACGGCCGATCCCGTACAGCTCCCCCGTCCTGCCGCCGCCGCTCACCCGACGGGCGACAGGGTTTCCACCGGTGCTGTGCGCGCACCCCCGCACGGTCACGGCACCGGAGTTCTCGTCGGTCCTGACCTCGTACCGGGTCCGGTGGGACGTGGCTGACGAACGCGCGGTGCGGACAGCCGGGTTGGTCCGGGTCTGAAGCGTGGCGTTCATCGTGCGCCCCCTGGGTCGGTACGAGCGGTTCCGGTAGCCGCCCTTCAGCCGGCCTTGCGGCCCGCTGTCCTGCGGCGACATGGAAAATCCTGCCCGCCGGTTGTGATGGCGCTGTCCGCCGACTGTCACAGGGGTGTCACAGGAGCCGTCCGAATGTCCCGGACCGCCCCCCTGTGAACCTGACGCCGGTGGCACGCGTTCCGGTTCCAGAAGGGACGGTGGGTGGTCCGGGGGGTGATTCGGCGCTGCCGGTGGGCCAAAATGGGGCCGTGCCTTTCCTCCTTCTGATCGAGGACGACGACGCCATCCGGACCGGCCTCGAACTCGCCCTCACCCGCCAGGGCCACCGCGTGGCCACCGCTGCCTCCGGTGAGGACGGTCTGCGTCTCTTCAAGGAGCAGCGGCCCGACCTGATCGTGCTCGACGTGATGCTGCCCGGCATCGACGGCTTCGAGGTGTGCCGCCGGATCCGCCGCACCGACCAGCTGCCGATCATCCTGCTGACCGCCCGCTCGGACGACATCGACGTGGTGGTGGGCCTGGAGTCCGGCGCGGACGACTACGTCGTGAAACCGGTGCAGCCGCGGGTGCTGGACGCCCGGATCCGGGCGGTGCTGCGGCGCGGTGAACGGGAGAGCTCGGACTCCTCGGCCTACGGCACCGTGGTGATCGACCGCGCGGCGATGACCGTCACCAAGGACGGACTCGACCTCCAGCTCACCCCGACCGAGCTGCGGCTGCTGCTGGAGCTCAGCCGCCGCCCCGGCCAGGCGCTCTCCCGCCAGCAGCTGCTGCGGCTGGTCTGGGAGCACGACTACCTCGGCGACTCCCGCCTGGTGGACGCGTGCGTGCAGCGGCTGCGGGCCAAGGTCGAGGACGTGCCGTCCGCGCCGACGCTGATCCGCACCGTCCGCGGGGTGGGCTACCGGCTGGATCCGCCGGCCTGACCCCGCGACCCGGCCGCCGGCCCCTCCCCCGACCTCTGAACTCCCGTACCACGACAGGCTCTTGTGACTGACCATCAGACGACTGCCCGGCGGTTCTCGACGGGCCGGTGGCGTCGGCTGCGCTCCCTGCGGGTGCGGCTGATCGCGGTGTTCGCGGCCGTCGCGCTGCTCGCCGCCGTCTCGGCCTCCGGCATCGCGTACTGGCTGAACCGCGACGCGGTGCTCAAGCGCGCCCAGAACACCGTGCTGAACGACTTCCGGGTCTCGCTCACCCGCAACGTCTCCGACCTGCCGCTGAACGCGACCTGCCAGGAGCTGGCCTCGCTGGCGTCCACCGTGGCCAGCTCCGGCCTGACGTACGACGTGGTGGTGGTCGACGCGGCGCACCCGGAGTGCCCGGCCTCCTCCGACCCCGCGCACTTCACCCTGGCCGACGTGCCGACCGCGCTGCAGTCCACCGTCGCCAAGCCGCGCGAGATCACCGAGAACAACCCGTACCCGTACCACCTGTACTGGCAGCGGCAGAACCTGGAGGGCCGGCCGTTCGTGATCGGCGGCACCAAGGTGGTGCCGAACGGCCCGACGGCGTACATGTTCAAGTCGCTGGAGAACGAGCGGGCCGACCTCAACACCCTGGGCTGGTCGCTGGCGATCGCCACGCTGTTCGCGCTGATCGGCTCGGCGCTGCTCGCCCAGGCCGCCTCGGCCACCGTGCTGCGGCCGGTCAAGCGGCTCGGCGACGCCGCCCGGCGGCTCGGCGAGGGGCACCTGGACACCCGGCTGGAGGTCGACGGCTCGGACGAGCTCGCCGACCTGGCGAGGACCTTCAACCGGACGGCGGAGCAGCTGCACGAGCAGGTCGAGGAGCTGAGCGCGCGCGAGGCGCAGAGCCGGCGGTTCGTCGCCGACATGTCGCACGAGCTGCGCACCCCGCTGACCGCGATGACCGCCGTGACGGACATCCTGGAGGACGAGGCCGAGTCGCTGGACCCGATGATCGAGCCGGCCGTCCGGCTCGTGGTCAGCGAGACCCGGCGGCTGTCCGACCTGGTGGAGAACCTGATGGAGGTGACCCGCTTCGACGCGGGTACCGCCAGGCTGGTCGCCGACGAGGTGGACATCGCCGACCTGATCATGTCCTGCATCGACGGGCGGGCCTGGTACGACGCGGTCGAACTGGACGCCCCGCGCGGCATCCTGGCCGTGGTCGACCCGCGCCGGCTCGACGTGGTCTTCGCCAACCTGATCGGCAACGCGCTGAAGCACGGCGGCTCGCCGGTGCGGGTCAAGGTCCGGCAGGACGGGGAGTCGGTCGTGGTCGAGGTCTCCGACAGCGGCCCGGGCATCCCGGAGGACGTGCTGCCGCACGTCTTCGACCGCTTCTACAAGGCGGACCGGGGGCGGGCCCGCTCGGAGGGCAGCGGCCTCGGCCTGTCGATCGCGATGGCCAACGCGCAGATACACGGGGGAACGATCACGGCGGCGAACGGGGAGGTCGGCGCGGTGTTCACCCTGACGCTGCCGCTGGCCCCGCCGCCTCCGCCGTCCGCGGGCGAGGCCGAGGGCGGCCCCGCCGGCGACGCCGCCGAGGACAAGGACGCCACGTGACCAGCCCCACCGACACCGTTGTCCCCCGCACCGTCCTGCGCCGCGGCGCCGGCGTGCTGCTGCTGGTCGCGCTGGCCTCCGGCTGCGGCATCCGGCCGACCGCCGTGCCGGTCGACGCCGGCGCGCCCGCCAGCCGGACGGCCTGCCCGACCTCCCCGCACATACCGGCGGCCCTGGCCACCCCGCCGGGCCCGGCCCCGACCGTGTCCCCGACCCGCGGCACCAAGGCGGGCGTGAGCCCGAGCCCGTCGCCCACCCCGGTGGCGCCGGGCAGCCCGCCGCCGGACAACGTGTTCAGCGCGGTGCCGACGGCCTCGCCCTGCCGGTAGCCCGCCCTGGGGGTGGGCCGCCCGGCGGGTGGGCCGCCGGCAAGGGGCAGGAGGGGGGCGGGAAGGGGGTTCGGGGGCGCGTTTGGGAATGTTCACGCCGGGTGTGGAACCGACGTGACGTCGGCCCACGTCCTTCCCCCCGTGCAGCGAGATGGCACCAGGACACGCGACGAGCGTTCCGGCGCGGGGACCGAGAGCAACCCGGCGGCGGCCGTCCACCGTCCCCTCCGGTTGGCCGGACTGGCGGGCCTCACCGGCCACCTGGCACTGGTGCTCTGGCTGGTGCTGAGACCGCTGCCGGTGGCCTGGGTGTACGACGCCAACCTGACGCCGTTCGCCTCGCTCCGCTCCTCCAGCGGCTGGCAGGTGGTCGGCGAACTCCTGCTGCTGGCCCCGCTCGGGGTCCTGCTGCCGCTGGCCGGCGGCCGGCTCCGGGCCCCCTGGCTGCCGTCCTTCCTGCGCACCACCGGCGCCTCCGCGCTGCTGGCGACCGCGCTGGAGTTCCTCTCCTCCTGGGCACCCGGGCACGTCCTCAACGTGGACCACATCCTGCTCGCCGTGGTCGGCGTGGCCGTCGTCCACCTCGCGCTCGTCCCGGGCCTGCGGCACCTGCTGCGGGACCGGCGGCCGCGGGTGCCCCGGATGACGGTGCTCTCGGTGCCGCCGGCCGTCGCCTCGGTCGCCGCCGCCACCTCGGCCGCGGCCGCCACCTCGGTCGCCGCCGTCACGCCCGCCGCCCGGCGGCGCGCCTACGCGGAGCCGACGCCCCCGGCCGGCTGAACCGGCCGCGGGTCCCGGACCACCCGGCCGCCGACCTCGACCAACCCGCCCGGGCGCGGCCCGGCCAGCAGCCGCGAGCCCCGGCCCTGGGTGATGGTCAGCGCCCGGCCGAGGTGCGCGGCCAGCAGCAGGGCGGCCGCACCGGTCGCCTCGTCCTCGTCGATCCCGTCGCCCCGCCCGGGGAAGGCCCGGGCCCGGACGGTGCCGGCCGCCTCGTCCTGCCAGGCCCAGGCGTAGACCCACTCCCCCGGCGGCGGCACCTCCAGCGCCTCCACCTCGGCCGCCGAACCGTACGGCCGCAGCGTGCGCCCCGGGGCCCACTCGGGCCGGGCCTCGATCCGGATCAGCCCGCCCTCGCGCCGCACGGCCACCTCGCCGGCGGCCGTGACCAGCCGGTCCACCCCGAGCAGCCAGGCGGCGCCCACGCACGGGTGGCCGGCGAACGGCAGGCGCACCGACGGGGTGTAGATGTCGATCTCCCCGCGCTCCGGGTCGTCGACGAACACCGTCTCGCTGAAGCCCAGTTCGCGCGCGACCCGCTGCCGGTCCGCGCGACCCGGCACGGCGGCGCCGTCGCGCACCACCCCGAGCGCGTTCCCGTGGCTCCCGTCGGGCCCGCAAAAGACCCGCAGCACCTCAAACCCCGTCATTTCCCTACCTCGTCTACTCCCGCTCCGGACCGGCGCAATGACACCGTGACACAAAGGCGGCGACGGATGTCGGCCGCCTCCAGTACTGTGCGCTGTCGTCCCCGAACGGTTCCCGCCGTTTTTCTCCTTC
This sequence comes from Kitasatospora sp. NPDC056800, assembly GCF_042789775.1. Classification (NCBI taxonomy): domain Bacteria; kingdom Bacillati; phylum Actinomycetota; class Actinomycetes; order Kitasatosporales; family Streptomycetaceae; genus Kitasatospora; species Kitasatospora sp. NPDC056800. The sequence continues at coordinate 40,594 of NZ_JBHUAL010000054.1, forward strand.
CCCTCCCAGGAAAGCCCCCGTGAACAATCTCGACTTCAGCGCCGAACCGCTCTTCTCCTGGTACGTCGTACTGCTGGCCCTCAGCGGCGCCATCATGGTGGCCCTCGGGGTCGCGGCCGGCGGACTGAAGGTCGGCCTGCGCATCCTCAACCTCGTCCTCGGCCTCGCGTTCCTGGGGTACGCCTACTACCTGGCGTTCGTCTTCGAGGGCGGCACGTACACCATCTTCTTCAAGGCGTTCATCCTGCCGGTCGGCATGATCGTCGCCTCGGTGAAGGCGCTGGTGGAGCGCAGCAACGCCAAGAAGCAGCCCGCGCAGGCGGCCGCCCCGTTCGACCCGAACGCGCCGCAGGGGGCGTTCAACCCGAACGCGCCGTTCAACCCGAACGCCGCCCAGCAGGCGCCGTTCAACCCCAACGCGCCGTTCAACCCCAACGCCCCGCAGGCGCCGCAGCCGCCGTTCAACCCCAACGCCCCGCAGGCCCCGTACGCCGCGCAGCCGGGCGCGCCCGTCCCGCCGCCGGCCGGTGCCCCCGTGCCGCCCGCCCCGGCGCCGGGCGCCTCGCCGTACCAGCCGGGTGTCCCGCCGCAGCCGGTGGCGGACAACCCGTACGCGCAGCCGCAGCCGCCGCAGCACCCGGCCGGCTGATCGCGCCGAGCCGAGCCGTACCGCCGTACGAACGCCGGAAGGCCCGCCCGTCACCCGCTGCGAAGCGGCGACGGGCGGGCCTTCCGGCGTGTCCGGCTCAGTTCCCGGTGCCGCCCCGCACGCGGTTGCGGCGCCACGCCACCACCAGGGTGCCGAGGCCGAGGGCGATCGCGGTCGCCCCGGTGATTGCCATCGGCTCCGTGGCCCTGCCGCCGCCGGTGGAGGCCAGCCCGCCGTCCCCGGCCGGGGCGGCGGTGACCACCGGCGAGCCGGCCCCCGCCGGGCTCGGCGACGTGCCGGTGGCCCGCACGACCGGGAGGACCGGGGCGGCGGCCCGCTCCGGCAGGTCCGGGTCCGGGGCGGAGTCCACGAAGGTCGGAGCGGGTGCGGCGGTGGCGCCCGTCGCGGCCACGGTGATGAAGTCGGCCGCCGGACCGGCCGCCTCGGCCGCGCTCTCGCCCCGCTCCGGCAGGGTGCGCGACACGGCCGTCAGGGACTCGAACAGGATCGGCGCGTCCTTGGTGAAGGCCAGCCGGAGGTCGACGGTGCGGCTCTCGCCCTTCGCCAGCGTGATGACGTCGGCGTCCCCGTCCCCGGTCCGCAGCGCGAAGTCGAGCCGGTTCGGGTGCTCCGGGCCGCGGCCCAAGGTGGCGCCCCGCCACTGCCCGTCGGCGGCACGGAACTCCAACTCGACCGTGTCCGAAGGAAGTTCGGCCGCCCCCTGGAACACGACCGCGGGCACGACCCGCAGCTCCCGGCCGCTCCGGTTGGTGAGGACCAGTGTGAACGGCTTCGCCTCGCCGCCCACCGTGAACACGACGGGCACCCCGTGGAGCCCGACCTCCGCGGTGGCCGCCGGGGCGGGCGGCGCCGTGGCCGGTGCGGTCGCCGGCGCGGTGGTCGGCGCCCCCGCCGGAACGATGACCAGCTCCGGGCGGCCGCTGCTCGCGTCGGTGGCGCGCTGCTCCGGCGGCAGGGCCGGGTCCGAGACCACGGAGTCGAAGCCCGGCGCCACCCGGCCGGCCGGGGCATCGGCGGTGACGGTGAGCCGCAGCCGGTAGACGGCCTCGGCGCCGGCCGGCAGCGACAGCACGGCGGGCTGGTCGAGCGCCCAGACGGCGCCCGTGCCCGCGGGGTTCGCCCTGGCGTCCTGCCATCGGGTGCCGCCGGGCGCCCGGTACTCCAGCCGGAAGTGGCCCTGCCCCGCGCCGGCGCCGGCGTCCGCGACGACGAAGGCCGAGGACGGCACGTCCAGCCGGTGGTCGGCGGTGTTCCGGAGCGTCGCGGTGAACTCCACCGGCGCGCCCCCCGCCGTGACGGTGCCGGGAAGGCCGCCGAAGGCGATCGTGACCGGCGAGGGGCGGGTCCGGGCGCCCGGGGACAGCGCGACGGCCTCCGGCGCGGCGAAGACGGCCGCGACCCCGACGGCGGCCAGGCCGGAGGCCAGGGTGACGGCGGTGGTCGCGGTCAGGAATCTGCGCTGCCGAATGTGCAATCCAACCTCACGGGAGAATGCGGGAGAGAACCCATCAGGACGTGAAATCGCTTGCACGGGAGATCGTTTCGCAACAGTGTCGGGCTTTCGTCCGCCCCCCGGCCGACCGCGATCGGCAGCATCCTACCGAGCCCCGTCCGGCGGTCCGGACCGAGGACCGCGCTCGGTTCCCCGGGACCACCCCGAGGGAACCCCGACATCCGGCTACGACTCCCCGGTGACCCTTCGGGGCCGGGAATCACCTGCCGGGCTGAGGCCCGGGGGCCGACGGCGGCGGAGGATGGAACCAGCCCACCGGACCTGCCGGACCGGGCCGCCACCACAGGGAGAGAATCATGAGTGCGCGCCTCGCCCGTCCTCGCCGCAACCGCGTCCTCGCCGGTGTCTGCGCCGGGATCGCCGAACGCTTCGGCCTGACCCCGTGGACCGTCCGCGTGATCTTCCTGCTCTCCTGCCTGCTGCCCGGCCCCCAGTTCCTGCTCTACCTGGCCCTCTGGGTGCTGCTCCCCCAGGAGCCGTAAGCCCGGCGGCCCGGGGGCGACCGGGCCTCACCGCACGGCGACGGGCCGCCCGCCCCGGGGTCTCCGGGGT
>NZ_JBHUAL010000055.1:0-42980 GCF_042789775.1 Kitasatospora sp. NPDC056800
CCTGCACGGGCCTTCGTCAGTGCACGCCCTCGAAGAGGCTGGTCACGGAGCCCTCCTCGAAGACCTCGCGGATCGCGGCGGCGATCGACGGGGCGATGGACAGCGTGGTGATCTTGTCCAGCTGGATCGAGGCCGGGGTGGGCAGCGTGTTGGTGAACACGAACTCGCTCACCCGCGAGTTCTTCAGCCGGTCCGCGGCCGGGCCGGAGAGCACACCGTGGGTGGCGGCCACCACGACGTCCGCGGCGCCGTTGTCGAACAGCGCGTCGGCCGCGGCGCAGATGGTGCCGGCGGTGTCGATCATGTCGTCGACCAGCACGCAGACCCGGCCCTTGACGTCACCGACGACGTCGGCCGACAGGATGGTGTTGGCCTGGGTGATGTCGCGGCGCTTGTGGATGATCGCCAGCGGGGCGTCCAGCCGGTCGCACCACTGGTCGGCGACCTTCACGCGGCCGGCGTCCGGGGAGACGACCGTCAGCTTGTCGCGGTCGACCTTCCCGCCGATGTAGTCGGCCAGCAGCGGCAGCGCGAACAGGTGGTCCACCGGGCCGTCGAAGAAGCCCTGGATCTGCGCGGTGTGCAGGTCCACGGCCATCAGGCGGTCGGCACCGGCCTGGCGCAGCAGGTCGGCGACCAGGCGGGCCGAGATGGGCTCGCGGCCGAGGTGCTTCTTGTCCTGGCGGGCGTACCCGTAGAACGGCAGGATCGCGGTGATGCTCTTGGCGGAGGCCCGCTTCAGAGCATCGATCATGATCAGCTGTTCCATGATCCACTGGTTGATGGGAGCCGTGTGGCTCTGCATCACGAAGCAGTCCGCGCCGCGCGCGGAGTCCAGGAAGCGGACGTAGATCTCGCCGTTGGCGAAGTCCAGGGCCTTGGTGGGGACCAGCTCGGTCCCGAGTGCCTCGGCCACCTCCTTCGCCAGCTCCGGGTGGGCACGGCCGGAGAAGAGCTTCAGCTTCTTCTCACCCGACGTCGTGATCCCGCTCACTGCACCGTCTCCTCGCGTTGCGAACGCTGAACCCTCGACCCGGTGGCGGGCAGGCAGGGCCCGCTCGCGGTACGGGTTGGGGAATTGTCGGTACGCCTGGACACGGGCGGTAAGCCCTGTGGCGCACGTATGTCCCCAAGGTTACGCGCCCGCGCAGAAACCGTCCGCCTCGGGACCGTCCCCCGGCCCCGGCCCGCCCGCTCAGGCCTGCTCGGCCCCGTCCGCCGCCGCCTTCGCGGCCTGCGCGGACACCGTCCCGGGGCGCTTGCGCTCGACCCAGCCCTCGATGTTGCGCTGCGTGGCCCGGTTCACACCGAGCGCCCCGGCCGGGACGTCGTTGGTGATCACCGAGCCGGCGCCGGTGTAGGCGCCGTCACCGACGGTGACCGGGGCGATGAACATGTTGTCCGAGCCGGTGCGGCAGTGCGCGCCGATGACCGTGCGGTGCTTGTTCACGCCGTCGTAGTTCACGGTGACGGAGGCCGCGCCGATGTTGGTGCCCTCGCCGATCGTGGCGTCGCCGATGTAGGACAGGTGCGGCACCTTGGCGCCCTCGCCCAGCTCGGAGTTCTTCACCTCGACGTAGGTGCCGACCTTCGCCTTGCGGCCCAGCCGGGCACCCGGCCGCAGGTAGGCGTACGGGCCGGCGGTGGCCAGCTCGCCGATCTCGGCGCGGTCGGCCGTGGTGTTGCTCGCCCGGGCGCCGGCGCCGACCAGGGTGTCCTTGAGGGTCGAGTTCGGGCCGACCTCGCAGCCCTCGCCCAGGTGCGTGGCGCCCTGGAGCTGGGTGTTCGGCAGCACCACGGCGTCCGGCTCGTACGTGACCTGCACGTCGAACCAGGTGGTCGCCGGGTCCACCACGGTGACGCCCTCGCGCATCGCCCGCTCCAGCAGGCGGTCGTTCAGCAGCCGGCGGGCCTGCGCCAGCTGGACCCGGTCGTTGATGCCCAGGATGTCCCGGTGGTCCTCGGCCACCACGGCGCCGACCCGGTGGCCCGCCGTGCGCAGGATCTCCAGGGTGTCGGTCAGATACTCCTCGCCCTGCGAGTTGTCCGTGGTGAGCTCGCCCAGCGCCGCGGTGAGCAGCTTGGCGTCGAAGGCGAAGACGCCGGAGTTGATCTCGGTGATCGCGCGCTGGGTGGCACTGGCGTCGCGCTCCTCGACGATCGCGGCGACGGTGCCGTCCTCGTCCCGCAGGATGCGGCCGTAGCCGAAGGGCTCCGGGACGACGGCGGTCAGCACGGTGACGCCGTTCTGCTGGGCGGTGTGCGCGTCGGCCAGCCGGCGCAGGGTCTCCCCGGTCAGCAGCGGCGAGTCGCCGGCGGTGACGATCACGGTGCCGTCCAGCACGGCGCCGTCGGCGGCCAGCGACTCCAGCGCGGTGCGCACCGCGTGCCCGGTGCCGTTCTGCTCCGCCTGCACCGCGGTGCGGGTGGCCGGGTAGTGCTCCGTCAGGTGCGCCACGACCAGCTCGCGCTGGTGGCCGACCACGACGACCAGCTGGCCGGGCGTCAGTTCCCGGGCCGCCGAGACCGCGTGACCCACCAACGAGCGGCCGCACACCTCGTGCAGCACCTTGGGTAGCTTGTTCGACTTCATCCGGGTCCCGCCACCGGCGGCGAGCACGACAACGGCGGCAAGCGAATTGGCACCCATGCGGGGAGGCTCCTCGGTAGGTTCACAGAGAGGGCAGAGCAGGCCCGGCCCGGACCCAGGCCGGTCGCCATTCGCACAGTCCGCCGAGCAGCACCGACAATACCGGCGCTACGGATAACGCCCGAACCCGAGGCGTGCAGAGGCTCCGCCGCTAGGATTCGAACCCAGACAAAGGCCTCCAAAGGGCCCTGTGCTGCCATTACACCACGGCGGACAGTCGTGTCAGACCCTACCCGAGAGGGCCCTGCCGTGGGTATCGACTTGACCGATCCACGGCCCGGATTCCAGCCCCGGCGGCCGAACCCGCCGGCCCCCCGGTTCATCCATCCAGTCGGGTGAATTCACTCAAGCGCCGCGCGGCGGTGTGTTCCCCTGGACACGGAGCGCAACCTACGATGCCGTAGGTTACGCCAACGTAGCTCCGCTTCGCTCCCGTTCCGGGACGCCGCACAAGGGACGCCCATGACCATCCAGGCAGGCGAGGCGCGCGCGGGGAACGCCGCGTCCCGCACTCCGTCTCCCGACCCCGAACCCGCCGAACCCACCGACCCCGCCGCACCCGTGGAGACCGACGACGCCGTGGAGACCGCCGACCAGACCGCCGGGACCGGCGACTCCGACACCGCCGCCACCCGGCTGTCCGCCACCCGCGGCGGCGAGAAGCAGGGCCCGGCCGAGCGGATCGCGCTCTCCCTGTTCATCCTCGTGCCGTTCGCCGCCCTGGTCGCCGCCGTCCCGGTGGCCTGGGGCCGGGGGCTGGGCTGGACGGACCTCGCCATCACCGTCGGCATGTACTACCTCACCTGCCACGGCATCACCATCGGCTACCACCGCTACTTCACCCACGGCGCCTTCAAGGCCGGCCGCCCGATGCGCCTGGCGCTGGCGATCGCCGGGAGCCTCGCCGTCGAGGGCCCGCTGGTGCGCTGGGTGGCCGACCACCGCAAGCACCACCGGTTCAGCGACAAGGACGGCGACCCGCACTCGCCGTGGCGCTACGGGGAGAGCGTCCCGGCGCTGATGAAGGGCCTCTGGTGGGCCCACATGGGCTGGATGTTCGACGAGGAGCAGACCCCGCAGCTCACGTACGCCCCGGACCTGGTGCGCGACCCGGCCCTGCGGCGGATCTCCCGGCTGTTCTGGCTCTGGACCACCATCTCGCTGCTGCTGCCCGCGCTGATCGGCGGCCTGGTGAGCCTGTCCTGGGAGGGCGCGCTGTCCGCCTTCTTCTGGGGTTCGCTGGTCCGGGTGGCCCTGCTGCACCACGTCACCTGGTCGATCAACTCGATCTGCCACGCCGTCGGCCGGCGCCCGTTCCGCTCCCGGGACCGCTCCGGCAACGTCTGGTGGCTGGCCGTGCTCTCCTGCGGGGAGTCCTGGCACAACCTGCACCACGCCGACCCGACCTCGGCCCGGCACGGGGTGCTCCGCGGGCAGATCGACTCCTCGGCCCGGCTGATCCGCTGGTTCGAGCTGGCCGGCTGGGTCCGGGACGTCCGCTGGCCGGACGCGCAGCGGATCGCCGCCCGCCGCGCCGCATGAGGCGGCGCTTCCAGCATGATGTAGGGGTGAACGGGAGCAGCGCAGACAGCAGGGGCGGTCACCACGGCACGCGGACGGACGCGGCGCCCGCCACGGCGCAGGCCCGTCCGCGGGCCGCCGCACCGGCGGCCGGCACCGACGACGGAGGTCCGGACCGGGGCGCCGGCGGCGGCCCGGCCCCGACGGCCCGCCGCCGGGGCGGCCGGGTCCGGATGACCGGCAAGCAGCGGCGCGAACAGCTGCTGGAGATCGGCCGGACGGTCTTCGCCGAGCGCGGCTACGACGGCACCTCGGTGGAGGAGATCGCCGAGCGCGCCGGGGTGTCGAAGCCCGTGGTGTACGAGCACTTCGGCGGCAAGGAGGGGCTGTACGCGGTGGTCGTCGACCGCGAGATGCAGCTGCTGCTGGACATGGTCACCGGGGCCCTGACCGGCGGGCACTCGCGCGAGCTGCTGGAGCAGGCCGCCTTCGCGCTGATGGACTACATCGACACCTCGACGGACGGCTTCCGGATCCTGGTCCGGGACTCCCCGGTGGCCCAGTCGACCGGCACCTTCGCCTCGCTGATCAGCGACATCGCCACGCAGGTCGAGGACATCCTGGGCCTGGAGTTCAAGTCCCGCGGCTTCGACGCCCGGCTGGCCCCGATGTACTCGCAGATGCTGGTCGGGATGGTCGCGCTGACCGGGCAGTGGTGGCTGGAGGTCCGCAAGCCGGACAAGGCGACGGTGGCGGCGCACCTGGTGAACCTCGCCTGGCACGGGCTGGAGGGCCTGGAGCGGCACCCGCGGCTGGTCGGCGAGCGCAAGGGCTGACCGGGCCGGGCCGACCCGGCCCCGCGGCCGCCTCACCCGTACGGCCGTCTCACCCCCGCGGCGAAGATCCGCCGGAACGGGAAGACCGTCCCGTGCGGCCCGGCCGGGTAGGCCTCGCGCAGCAGCCGCCCGTACTCGGCCAGGAAGGCGGCCCGGTCGGCCGGGTCGGTGAGCCGGGTGAGGACCGGGCGCAGCGCGGTGCCCTTGACCCACTCCAGCACCGGGTCCGGCCCCGGCAGCAGGGTGCGGTAGGTGGTCTCCCAGACGTCCGGCAGGCAGTCGGCGGCGACCAGGGCGTCGAGGTAGCGCTCGGGCGGGTGGACGCCGGCCCGGACGGCCTCCTCGCCGAGCAGGCCCCGCCAGCGGGCGCTGCGGCGCAGGTCGGCGAGCAGGGTGTGGCTGGGGGCGTCGAAGTTGCCGGGCACCTGGAAGGCGAGCACCCCACCAGGTTCGAGGGCCGCCGCCCAGCGCGGCAGCAGCGCCAGGTGCCCGTCCACCCACTGGAGGGTGGCGTTGGAGACGATCAGGTCGGGCCCGGCCGGGGCCGGGTCGTACTCGCGGGCGTCGGCGAGCAGGTACTCGGCCGTGGGCTCGCCCCCGGTACGGGCGGTAGCCAGCATCGGGGCGGAGTTGTCGACGCCGGTGAGGCGGGCGGTCGGCCAGCGCTCGCGCAGCGCGGCGGTGGAGTTGCCGGGGCCGCAGCCGATGTCCAGGATCACCTCGGCACCGGGGTGCGGGAGGGCGGGGACGCGGGCGAGCAGTTCGCGCAGCGGACGGTTGCGTTCGTCGGCGAAGCGCAGGTACTGCTCCGGGTCCCAGACGGGGGTGGTCATGGTTCACCTCACAGGTATCTCGATATCAAGATATCCAGCGTTAGCCTTGCTGGCACATTTCTCGATGTCAAGAGACTTCACATCGACACATCCACCGATACACTGATCGTCATGGAGGACGAGGTCGACAGGCTGGTCGCAGCGTGGCGCCGGGAGCGCCCCGACCTCGACGTGGAGCCGCTGGAGGTGCTCAGCCGGGTCAGCCGGCTCGCCCGGCACCTGGACCGCGCCCGCCGCACCGCCTTCGCCGAGCACGGGCTGGAGCCCTGGGAGTTCGACGTCCTGACCGCCCTGCGGCGGGCCGGCTCCCCGTACCAGCTCTCCCCCGGCCAGCTGCTCACCCAGACCCTGGTCACCTCCGGCACCATGACCAACCGGATCGACCGCCTCACCGGCAAGGGCCTGGTCAAGCGCCTGCCCGACCCGGACGACCGTCGCGGCGTGCTGGTCAGGCTCACCGACGACGGCCGCGACCGCGCCGACCAGGCGCTCGCCGGACTGCTCGCGCACGAACGCGAACTGCTCGCCCAGCTCACCTCCGGCCAGCAGACCGAACTCGCCGCGCTGCTGCGCGTGCTGGTCGCCCCGTTCGACAACATCCCGGGCTGACGGCTCCGGGCCCGGGCTTGTGGGTCAGGGCCGTTCGACGGTGCCGACCACCGGGGACGGCGGGGGCGCGGCCGGCTCGGCCGGGCTGACCCCGGCCCGGCGGGCGACCGCGACGGCCGCCAGCGTGGAGTGCACCCCGAGCTTTCCCAGCACGTTCTGCATGTGCGTCCGGACGGTGTGCGGCGACAGGTAGAGCCGCTCCGCGACGGCCTGCCGGCCGAGGCCCGCGACCATACAGCGCAGGATCTGCTTCTCCCGCGGCGTCAGGGTGTCCACCAGCCGCTCGCTCTCGGTGCGGTCCCGCCGGGCGGTGGTGAGCTCGCGGATCACCCCGGTGAGCAGCGCGGGCGGCAGGTGCGTCTCGTCCCGCAGCACGCCCCGGACCACCGCCAGCAGCCGGGCCAGTGAACTCTCCTTGGCCACCCAGCCGGTGGCGCCCGCGTGCAGGGCGCGGGCGGCGCGGTGCGGGTCGTCGGCGGTGGCCAGGACGACGGCGCGCAGCCCGGGGTGGGCGCGGCGGAGCCGGGCGAGCAGGGTGATGCCGTCCGGTGGCGGGGCGGCGGGTCTGAACTGATCGCCCCGCAGCGGGTCCACCACGGCCCGCACCCCGGTCGGCAGCCCGCCCGACAACGGAACCGGCACCCCCACCGGTACGGCCGGCCGGCGCGGCTGCGGCACGGGCGGGGCACCGCGGCCGCGCCGGGCCTCGTCGCCGTACTCCGCGCCGGGCCGACGGCGGGCCGGCACTCCGCCGCCCGCCTGCGCTCCCGGCACGCCCGCCTGGCCGCCAGTCCCGATCGTCCCGGCCGCACCGACCGGCTCGACGCCCAGGTCGGCGTCGATCAACGCCACGTCGTAGGACCGGCCCTCGCCGGCCGCCCGCTCCAAGGCCCGCTCGGCGGCGGCGGCACTGCCGGCCGCCCCCACCTCCACGTCCGGCTCGGCGGCCAGCGCCGCGGCCAGTGCCTCGGCGAAGATCCGGTGGTCGTCGACCACCAGGACGCGAATCCGCCCCATCGTCCCTCCCCCTGCTCGCACCGCCCGAGCCCGGGGGCGGGGACCGGCCCGGCATCCGCGTTCCGGACCCGCCGTTCCGCCCGCCCACCGGTGGCCGGTGAGGCCGAATGGGCACCGGCCCCCACCGGTACCGCACTCAGCGTACGGGGCGGGAAACGCGCTCGTGGCGATTCGGTGAAGTTTCGTCAGAAGGTGCGTGAGTGGCCGGACTTGGACCGTCCGACCCCCACTCCACCACTGCTCACCGGCCGTTGCTCACCGGTCTTTCCTCACCGCTCGTTCTTCGCCAGGGTGAACGTCCAGGCGTCGGCGACGATCTCGTCCAGGTTCGGGCGGCGCGGGGTCCAGCCCAGCGTCTCGTGGGCGCGGGCGGCCGAGGCCACCAGCACCGCCGGGTCGCCGGCCCGGCGGCCCGCGACCTGCACCGGGATCTCCCGGCCGGTGACACGCTTGACCGACTCGATCACCTCGCGCACCGAGAAGCCGCTGCCGTTGCCCAGGTTGCAGATCAGGTGCTCGCCCGGCTTCGCCGCGTCCAGCGCCAGCAGGTGCGCCTCGGCCAGGTCCGCGACATGGATGTAGTCGCGGACGCAGGTGCCGTCCGGGGTCGGGTAGTCGTCGCCGTACACCGCGATGTGCGGACGCTGCCCCAGCGCGGCCTGGAAGACCAGCGGGATCAGGTGCGACTCGGGGTCGTGCCGCTCACCGTAGGACCCGTACGCACCGGCCACGTTGAAGTAGCGCAGCGAGACGGCGGCCAGGCCGTGCGCGACGGCCTCACTGGTGATCAGGTGGTCCACCGCGAGCTTGGTGGCGCCGTAGGTGTTGGTCGGCGCGGTGCGGGCGGTCTCGGCGATCGGCACGGCCTCCGGCTCGCCGTAGGTCGCGGCGGTGGAGGAGAACACCAGCTTGCGCACGCCCGCCGCGCGCATCGCGCTGATCAGCTCCAGCGAGCCGGCCACGTTGTTGCGCCAGTACTTCTCCGGGTCCGCGACCGACTCGCCGACCTGCGAGGAGGCGGCGAAGTGCAGCACGCCGTCGAAGGAGCCGTCCAGCACCTTGTCGGCCTCCTGGATCCGGCCCTCGACGAACTCGGCACCGGCCGGGACGCCCTCGCGGAAACCGGTGGAGAGGTCGTCCAGGACGGTCACCCGGTGCCCCGCCTCCAGCAGGTGGGCGGCGACCACACTGCCGACGTAGCCGGCGCCACCCGTGACCAGGTACTTACTCATGTTGCGACCTCCAGCGAACGACGGTCCGCCCGGTCGGGCGGAAGCCGTCGACGGAATCCGTACGACTGGGGTCATTCTCCCAATCCCACCGGGGTGCTCCGCGCCACCCGGACGACTGCTTCCAGCCTTCTCACCAACTCCTCAGCCGCCGGCCATCCGCTCCAGCAGACCGGTGCGCGCCGCCACCGCGGCCGCCTCCAGCCGGGTCCGCGCGCCGAGCTTCATCAGCACCCGCTGGACGTGCGTCCGGGCGGTACTGGCGGCGATCCGCATCCCGGCGGCGATCGCCGCGGTGTCCTCGCCGTCCGCGATCCGGGCCAGCACCTGCACCTCACGGCGGGTCAGCAGCCGCAGCAGCCGGACGGCCTCGTCGTCCGGTTCGGCCGCCGGGCGCAGCAGTTGGTCGAAGGCGCCGCGCAGGATGTCCACCGCGACCGCGGCCTCGCCCGCGCGCGCCCGCCCGATGGCCCGCTCGACCACCTCGATCCGCTCGTCGCTGGGCACGTACCCGGCCGCGCCGGCCGCGAACGCCCCTGCCACTCCGCGCAGTTCGCCCACCGGACCGAGCACGATCACGGCCACCTCAGGGCGCTCCCGACGGATCCGGCGCAGCCCGTCGAAGGCGCCCGACTCCCCCGGCGCGGCCACCCCCAGCAGACACACCTCGGGCCGCCGCCCGACCACCAGATCGGCGGCGACACCGGCCGGGGAGCCGACCGCCAGCACCCGGTGGCCGCGCAGCTGAAGTGCGGTGGCCAGCGCTTCGGCCAGCAGCCGGTGGTCGTCCACCACGACGAGTCGAACACCCATGACACCCTCCCGGTCGGGGTTCGGCTCGCGCCCGCACCCCTCGGGCGGGCGGCCGATGACGCACCATCACAGCGCATTCCGTACCCGACCCGCTAGGCCGTGGCGTGTCGGGCCGCGGAACCGGTCGGGAAACGCGAAAGACCCCCGCCGTGAGGCGAGGGTCTTTCAGTGGAGCCCCCATGCGGAATCGAACCGCAGACCTTCTCCTTACCATGGAGACGCTCTACCGACTGAGCTATAGGGGCTTGCCGGGCTTTTCACCGGGCCGGTCGAACAAGGAAGACATTACACGGCTCCGGGCCCGGAAGGGAAATCGGCCTCCGGCCTCCGCCGCCGGCCGGCCCGGACCTCGCCGCACCGGCCCTCCCGGCCGTCGCCACGCGCCGGCTCAGTCCTCGCCGTGCACCGCGTCGAACTCCTCGCGGGCCGCCACCATCCGCCTGGCGCGGTGCTCCGTCCACCGGCCGACCGGCGCGAGCAGCTCGGCCAGTTCGCGACCGAGCGGCAGCAGGTCGTAGACCACCCGCGGCGGCGTCTCCGGGAAGACCGTACGGAGCACCAGCCCGCTGCGCTCCAGGTTGCGCAGCGACTGGGTGAGCATCTTGCGGCTGACCCCGCCGACCCCGCGCTGGAGTTCGGAGAAGCGCTGCGGCCCGCAGCCGAGGAGGCTCATCAGGATCAGCATCGACCACTTGTCGGCCAGCTCGGCGAAGACCGCGCGACTGGGACAGAGCTGGGCGAACACGTCGTACTCCAGCTCGTCCGGTCCGTCCGACTCCCCCCGTGCGTCCCGCGCTTCCTTCGCGCCCCGTGCTTCCTGGGCGTTCCGCACGTCCTTCGCGTCCTGCTCCGCGGGTTGTCCGGTCCCGGTCCGGGCCGCTTGCTCCGTCGTCATGCGTCCAGGGTAGCTCTGCGGTCTCCAATCCACCCTTGGTAACCAATAGAGACCTGGTCTATATTGGAGACCAACGGAGCCGGGGCCCGCCGCCACCGCGGTGCGCCCGCCCCGTCCCATCCCCACGCCTGCCCGCCGGCCACCGCGCCGGCCCGCACCCGTCCCCTGGAGCGCCGCATGACCGCCGTCCGTCCGACCGTCGCCCTCGCCTACCACTCCGGCTACGGCCACACCGCCGTGATCGCCGAGGCCGTCGCCCGTGGCGCCGCCGCCGCGGGTGCCGAGGTCGTCACGATCGCCGTCGACACCATCACCGAGGAGCAGTGGGCCCAGCTGGACGCCGCCGACGCGATCGTCTTCGGCTCCCCCACCTACATGGGCACCGCCTCCGGCGCCTTCCACGTCTTCGCCGAGGCCACCAGCAAGCGCTGGTTCTCCGACTCCTGGAAGGACAAGGTCGCGGCCGGCTTCACCAACTCCGCCTCCAAGAGCGGCGACAAGGCCGGCACCCTCTTCTTCTTCCAGACCCTCGCCGCCCAGCACGGCATGAGCTGGGTCAACCTCGGCCTCAAGCCCGGCTGGAACGCCACCACCGCCTCCGAGGACGACCTCAACCGGCTCGGCTTCTCCAACGGCGCCGCCGCGTCCTCCCCGGCCGACGCCGGCCCGGAGGCCGTCCACAAGTCCGACATCGCCACCGCCGAGCACCTCGGCGACCGCGTCGCCCGGCACACCGCCGTCGTGCTGGCCGGCCGCGCCGCCCTGGCCGGCTGAGCCCACCCCTCGTCAGGCCGCCGGATCCGTCCCCAACCGGGGCGCCCGGCGGCCTCCGCCGTCCACCGGGCCGTCCGCCGAACCGAGTTCGGCACCGTCCGCCGCACCGCCCGTCACCCCGCCCGCCACACCGTCCAGCGAGCCGAGCTCCGCACCGGTGTTCTCCGGCAGCATCCGCAGGCACCCCAGGGCCAGCACACCCAGCACCGCCAGGTACCAGCCCACCGGCTGCGCCGTCCCATACGCCCCGGTCAGCCGGGTGGCCACCAGCGGCGTCGTCGCACCGCCGACCACACCGCCCAGGTTGTACGTCAGCGCCGCGCCCGTATAGCGCACCCGGGTCGGGAACAGCTCCGGCAGGAACGCCGCCAACGGCCCGAACATGCAGCCCAGCACCACCATCGCCCCCGCCAGCCCGACGAACATCAGCGGCCGGCTCACCGTCTCCAACAGCGGGAACAGCACCGGCGACCAGACCGCGGCCAGAGCCGTCGCCCACCGCAAGGTCCGCCGCCGCCCCCAACGGTCACTGCGCGAGGCGCTCAACCACACCGTCGCGGCCATGCCCACCGCCCCGACCAGCAGCATCGACAGCACCACCGTGCTCGCCACCCCGAGCCCGGTCGTCGCGTACGCCAGCGTGTACGTCGTGGTCAGGTAGAACAGCGCGTACCCCACGGTGATCGCCCCGCCGCCCGCCAGCACCGGACGCCAGTGCCCGCGTAGCACCTCCAGCACCGGCAGCCGCTCCCGGCGCCCCTCCGTCCGGAACAGCGGCGACTCCTCGACCCGCAGCCGCACGAACAGCCCCACCGCGACCAGGACGAACGAGGCCAGGAACGGCACCCGCCAACCCCACGCGCGGAACGCCCCCTCGTCCAGGCCGAGTTGCAGCGCCAGGAACACCCCGTTCGCCAGCACGAACCCGATCGTCGGCCCCAGCTGCAGGAACCCCCCGTACCGCCCCCGCCGCCCGGCCGGCGCGTTCTCCGCGATCAGCAGCGCCGCCCCGCCCCACTCCCCGCCCAACCCGACGCCCTGGCACACCCGCAGCACCACCAGCACCGCCGGCGCCCACCACCCCCACGCCCCGAACCCCGGCAACAGCCCCACCGCCGCCGTCGCCAACCCCATCAGCAGCAGCGACACCACCAGCGTCGCCTTCCGCCCCACCCGGTCCCCGAAGTGCCCGAACACCACCGCCCCCACCGGCCGGGCCAGGAACGCCACCGCGTACACCGAGAACGCCGCCAACAGCGCCCCCACCGTGCCCAATCCGGGAAAGAACACCGGCCCGAACACCAACGCGGCCGCCGTCCCGTAAATGAAGAAGTCGTAGAACTCGATCGCCGTCCCGATCAGCGCCGCAGCCGCCGCCCGCCGCACCTGCCCGACCCGCCAAGCACCCTCCGCATCCATACCACCACCCTCGCCACCCCCACCCCGCCCCCACCAGCCTCCACCCGAGTGACCCCGGCGCACACCCGCCGCCCCACGCCCCCGACGTGCGCGAGGGCGCCAGGATGCACCTGACGCCCTCACACCTCTGCCGACCCGCCTGCGCGGCTGCCCCGCAACCCGGCTACCTCGCGTACGGGTTGTCCTCCGGCGGCACCTGCGGCCGGTACGACGGCAGGTCCGGCGGCGGCACCAGCGACACCTGAGCCACCCGAGGCCGCACAGCCGACTTCCGCCGCCACACCACCGCGAACACCACCCCCGCCACCAACACCAACCCGGCCACCACCCCCGCGACGACCGGCACCGCGCCACTGCCCGAACCCGACGCCACCTCAGCCTTCGGCGGCGCCGACGGCACACCAACGGCCACCTCGGCCGGACTCGGCAGCACTGGCGCAGGAGCGGGCGCACTCGCCGAAGGCGACGGAGCCACCGACGGCACAACCGCGTCAGCCGGAAGCGGCGACACGTCGGCGGGGCCGGGATCCCCCGGATCCGTCAACGCGATACGCGGCCGCACCGCACCGAAACCGATGAGGTCATTGCGACCGGACCCGTCATTCGCCTTCCCCGCGGTATTGATGAGAACCCGCAGGACCTGATTCGCCGTCCAGTCCGGATGCACCGACCACACCAAGGCCGCCGAGGCCGACACCATCGCGGTCGCATCCGACGTACCGTGACCCTTGCAGTACCCCGTGCCGCCCGCACAGGCCCCGATCATGTCCATACCGGGAGCGACGAAGACAACCTGCGGACCGCGCTCGGACTCGGCGGTGACCGTGCCGTTCCGGTCCGAAGCCCCTACCCCGACCACGTTGGGCAGGGCTCCCGGGTATTCGACGATGTTCCCCTTGTCACCCGAGTTTCCAACGCTCGCGACCACCAGCGATCCCTTGGCCCGAGCCCACGCCAGGATCTTGTTCAACTTCTCCAGATCAGCCGAAGAAGTCGTAACGGCGGCCGTTCCCTGCGAAATGTTGACGACCTTGGCGCCCTGCTCGACCGCGTACGTCACCGCCTGCCCGATCTGGTCCAGGAAGTCGGCCGAAACCACTGCCCGCTCGGATCCATTGGCGATCTTCACCGGAAGAATCTTGGCGCCAGGAGCGAGTCCATAGGCCCCCTTGCCGCCGTCCGACTTCCCGGTCCCCGCGATGAGACCGGCCATCATCGTGCCATGGTTGTCCGCAAAGGATCCGACCCCACCCGGGCTTCCACTGAGGTCCTTGCCCGGCAAGAACTGCCCTGCCAGGTCCGGATGATCAAGCTTGAAGCCGTCGTCGATCACCGCAACAGTGACGTTCGCCCCTTTGGAGACCTTCCACATCTCCGGAGCGTGCATCGCGTCCAAGTGCCACTGATCAGCACGAATCGAGCCATCCGCGACAGCCGGCGGCACCGCGGTCCCCACCAGGCACAGGCTCACAGCCCCCAGGGCCACAAGCCGACGAACCCACATCCTGCGTTCCCCCAACAGCGTGAACTACCTCGCGTACGGGTTGTCCTCCGGCGGAACCGGCGGCTGGTACGACGACGGCGCCGGCGGCACCGCCCCCATCGGCTGCTGCGACGGCACCGGCGGCACCTGGGCCGCCTCGGGCTGCGCGGCCGACTTCCGACGCCGCACCACCGCGATCACCACACCGGCCACCAGCACCAACCCGGCCACCACACCCGCCACGATCGGCAACGCACCGCCCGAGCCCGACGACGTCTCAGCCTTCGGCTGCGCCGACGGCGCACCGGCGGCCACGTCCGTCGGAGTCTCGACCGGGACCGGCACCGCCGAGGCAGCAGCAGACCCGCTAGCCGACGGCAGCGGAGCCGCCGACGGCGTAGCCGCGTCAGCCGGAAGCGGCGACACGTTCGCCGGGCCCGGATCACCCGGATCCGTCAGAGCAATACGCGGCCGCACCGCACCCCAGCCGGCATCGTCCGTGCGAACCGCTCCCCCGTTCGGCCTGCTCGCCGTATTGATGAGGACCCGCAGGACCTGATTCGCGCTCCAGTCCTTGTGGACCGACCAGACCAATGCCGCCGAGGCGGACACCAGAGCAGTTGCGTCGGACGTTCCATGACTCTTGCAGTACCCGGTTTCAGAGGTACAGGCCTCTACCATGTCCTCACCCGGCCCCACGAGTGCGACCTGCGGCCCCGTCTGGGACTCCGCAGTCACGGTGCCGCTTCGGTTGATGGCTCCGACGCCGACAACATTCGGCAAGGCACCTGGATACTCCGCAAGATTTCCGTCCTGCGCAGAATTTCCCACACTGGAGACCACCAGCGCCCCCTTAGCCCTTGCATTCGCAAGGATCCGGTTCAGCTTGGCGACGTCCGTGGAGGAAGTCTGCACTGCGGCCATACCCTGGGAAATATTGATGACCTTGGCGCCTTGGCTCACCGCGTAGTCAACCGCCTGGCCGATCTGGCCGAGGAAATCCGACGAGATCGACGACCCCTCGGAGCCGTTGGCGATCTTCAGCGGCAGGACCTTAACCCCAGGCGCCAGCCCGTAAGCCCCGCCCCCCCCTTGGCCTTTTCCAGTCCCCGCAATGAGACTGGCCATCTGAGTCCCATGACCCCCGACGTCGAGCCCGACGCCGCCGGAGCTGCCGCTGAAATCCTTACCCGGCAAAAACTGTCCTGCCAGGTCTGGATGGTCAAGCTTGAAGCCTCCGTCGATCACCGCAACAGTGATCCCGTCGCCCTTCGTGGTCTTCCACATGTCCGGGGCATGCATGGCATCTAGATGCCATTGGTTGGCACGGATCGAACCGTCAGCAAGTGCTGGCGCTGCGGCCGGCCCGGCCAGGGCCCCCGCAACCAGGACCGCAGTGGCAAGCACTCGCCAACGCGCCCGCGCGTTCGTCCGCCCCATCACAACTCCTCGTCAATCTCTCCGTCGACCGGGAAGCGTGCCCCGAACAAGACTGCCCGGCCACTGGGGATGCCCAGTGGCCGGGCAGTCGTTGCCGTCCTACTCAATCACGTCCGGATTGCTGTGCGGCGTACCGCTGGTCCAGGTCTCCTCGTCCTCGTGCAGGTAGTCGGCCCGCTGGCGGCGGTCGCGCTCCTTCCGGCCGCCGTGGCCCGCCGCTCCGGGGGCCATCATGCCGTTCTGCCTGGCCTGGGGGCCGCCCTCGCCGACACCCGCCGCGCGGTTGCGTAGACCGGTACCGCCCGGCGTGAACTCCCCGCCGGCCGTCGGGCCCTTGCGGCCACCGACCGTGCCACCCGTGGTCGAGGACAGGCCCCGGCCGCGCGAGCCTCCGCCGGCGCCGACCGCACCGCCGTGGGCACCGCCCATGCCGGGGTGCATGCCGCCGCCCATGCCACCGGGCCCACCGACCCGGCCGCCGCCTCCCGGCCCCGCCTCACGGGCGCCGAAGACCGTCCCGCTGGGCAGCCCGGGAGTCCCGCTCCTCCCCTGCCCGGGGCCGCCACCGAACGGGGTCGTGCGCACCGGGATCTGGCCGCCGCCCTTGCCCGGGACGTACCCGCTGCCACCGCCCTTGGTCGGGACGGTGCCGCCGCCCGGTCCACCCGGGAAGCCCGTGACCGGGCCGCCACCGGGAACGCCGGGCCCGCCGCCCGGGCCACTCGGCCCGTTCGGGTAGCCGGGAAGGGTGGTCGGTCCGTCCGTCGGCAGCTGGCCGCCGCCGGGGCCGTACGGGCCGGTCTGCGTAGGCAGGGTCGGCAGGGTGGGCAGGCTGTTGAGGTCGGTGCCCGGACGGTTGACCGGGTCCGACGGGTACGACGGCGGGATCGAGGTCCCCGGGTCCTGCGGCGCGGGCGGCAGCTGGCCGCCGCCACCGTGCGGCGGGGGCGGGGTGTTGCCCGGGTTGGACGGGCCGGGGCCGTCCGAGCCCGGGTCACGGGGCAGGACCTTTCCTCCGCCGTAGCCGCCGCCACCGGACGGGTCGGAGCCACCGCCGACGCTTCCGCCACCCGAACGCGGATTGCGGACAGAACCCCCTTGGCCACCACCGCTTCCGCCGCCAACCGGATAGGTCGTCTTGCTGTCGCGGTCACCGCCGGTGCCAGGCGTCCCCGGCAACGAGACGTTGTCGTCGATCCCGTTCAGCGTCGTCGTCGCAGCGCTGTACGCCTGGGCCAGCTTCTCCATCTGGAGAATGGCTTCCTGGTGCTCCTTCTCGACCTTCGCCTTGGCCTGGTTGAACTCCGCCGCCGTCACCCACTTGGGGTTGACCGTCTTCATGTAGTCGTCGACGGTCTGGCCGACGGCAAGCTGGGGGACGTTGAGCAGAGTCGACTGGCTGTTGTGCCTGTTCATCGTCTGGATCTCGGTCTCCGGCGGCTTGGGCACCGCGGACCGGGCGGTGCTGAGCGCCTCGCCGGCCTGGGTCATCGCGCCGCCGGCGGTCGTGGCGTGCTGCGAAATGATCGCCGCGGACTTGTACAGGTTCCCGACCCAGGTCTTGAAGTTCTCGGCCGCCGGGCCTTCCCAGGTGACCTTGCCCAGGTGTGCCTGAAGAGCAGTGCTGAGCTCCGACAGGACGCGGCCGGCGTCCTGGAGCTGGCCCGCTCGTTTCAGTACCTCTGTCGGCTTCGCGCCGTCGACCATCCCCTTGAGTACAGGGTGGTCGATACCGCCGAAGTCTGTTGTTCCTGCCATGATGTGCTCCCCGTCTCCCCGTAGGTCTCTCCCCGCACCGCTGTCAGAAGTTCATGTCCTTGGACTTCGGTGCAGTCCCGTTCGACCCCGCCGACGGCGAGGTGACGCCCGCGTCCTTCGCCACCGCGTTCTGAGCCGCTGTCGTCTGCTCCTCGTTGCTCGCGTACGAGCTGGCCGTCTTCGCGACCGCCGTCGTCATCGCCTCGATCTGAGCCACGAAGTCCTTGTGGAGCTTGACGAGCTGCTCGTGCACCTTGCCGTAGGCGGTGTTCAGAGCCACCGCTTCCGGGAACCTCCCGGCGTCCGCTCCGTTGACGAAGCTGCCCTGGGTGACCTTCTGTTCCTGGAGCTTGTACGGCGCGGCCGCCGAGCCCTCCATCGCGGCGAGCAGGGCCTCGACCTTCCCGGCGAACGTCTTGAGCGTGTCGAGCTCGATCTGGACGTCCTGCTTGCCGAAGGCCGCCACCAGGTCACCGGCGCTGACGTTCGTCTGCACGGTGCTGACGATGGGGGCGATGTTGATCGCGCCGAAAGGCCATGGGAACTGCTGGTCCAGCATGAACGGCGCCGAGCCGCCGGACGCCCCCTGGCTGCCCGGGTCGGCCCCCGACGCGCTGGGTGCCGGGTTGGCCGAAGGGCTGGGCGCGGCAGTCGTCGTAGGGCTCGGGGCCGGACTCGGCGAAGGGCTGGGCGTAGGACTCGCCGAGGGTGTCGGCGTAGGACTGGGCGACGGACTCGCTGACGGAGTCGGCGTCCCCGAACTAGTTGCACCATTGCCTGCCACGGCAGTTCACCTCTCCCCCGTACGGCCCGCCGCGCCCGGGGCGTCCCGGGCGGCCGCGTTCCGCAACACACCGTCAACTTCTGGGTCGTACCGTCCTGGTCGGTACACCGTCCGCCCTGTGGACGGTTTCCGCCTCCGTCATCGTAGCCATCGCCTCTGTCGGACCGGCAGGGACCTTGGCCCGCCCGTACGCGATCGGTACGAACTTGACATGTGGGAGCCGCCGCGGACGGCCTGGGTAGACTGACCCGGTACGCCCCATCTGCCGCGCAATGTCGCACAGCAGCGACCCCAGGCCGCAGAACGGACGTGACCGCGTGAGCTCTCCCGACGTCTCCCCTTCCCCCTGGTGGGCCCGTGCCGCGCGGCCCGCGCGGCCGCCGGTGCCGGTGGCGTTGATGGTGCGGGCGGCGGTGGGCATGGCGGTGCCGTTGGCGGTGGGGCTGCTGGTGCACCGGCTGGATCTGGGGGTGTTCGCGGGGCTCGGGGCGATGCACGCGACGATGAACGACCGGGCCGAGCCGGGCAGGTTGCGGGCCGCCCGGATCGGGACGGCGGTCCTCGCCTCGGCGCTCGGCATGCTGATCGGCACCGCGCTCCAGCACGCGGACGCGGACGGCCTCGTCCTGGGTGTCGTGCTGACGCTGACCGCTTTCGCCTCGGGTGCGCTGAGTGCGACCGGTCCGCGCGGTTCGGCGGCGGGGATGCTGCTGCTGGTGTCGGCGGCGCTGGGCAGTGGGATGCCGTTGCCGCAGCCGTGGTGGGCGGCGGCGCCGATGCTGCCGGTCGGGGCCGCGTTCGTGGTGCTGCTCGGGCTGCCGGCGGGTGCGCCGAACCGGCCTGCCGCAGATCCGCGCAACCGGGCGCTGGCCGCCGCGTACGACGCGCTCGGCCGTACTCTCGCCGACCTGGGCGGCCCGCGGGCGGGGGCCTCCCGCCAGGTGTTGACGGCCCGCCTGAACCAGCTCCAGGACCTCCTCGGCACGCATCGGAGGGACCGCCGGGCCCGGATGTACGAGGCCGCCCTCGCCGCCACCGAGGCGGCGACCGGCCTGCTGTGGGCGCGCCGCCCGGTCCCGCCCGAGGTGGCCGAGGTGCCGAACCGGCTGGCGGCCGCCGTGCGGCGGGGCGGCGGCGAGGTCGCCGTCCCCGACTGGCGGCCCGACACCCCCTCGCGGCAGGCCCTGGACGTGGCCCTGCGCGCCGCCGCCGACACCGTGGCCGGCCGCGACACCCGGCTCGGCACCGCCCCCGCGCCGCCGCCGGACCCCTGGCGGCTGCGGGTGCGGCTGCTGTCCCGGGGTTCGGTCCGGTACGGGCTGCGGGTCGCGCTGTGCATCGCGGTCGGTTCGGCGGTCACCGCCAACTACCCGCTCAGCAAGAGCTACTGGGTGCCGATGACGATCGCCTTCGTGCTGAAGCCGGACCTCGGCTCGGTGTTCCTGCGCGCGGTGAGCCGCTCGGTCGGCACGGTGCTCGGGGTGGCGGTGACCGCGGCTCTGCTCATGGCCACCACCGACGAGTGGGCGCTGACCGCGATGGCCGCCGGCTGCGTGGCCCTGCTCCCGTACGCCACGGCGGCGCACTACGGGCTGAACACCGTGGTGATGACGCCGATGGCGCTGGTCCTGCTCCAGCTCGGCGGGCAGAGCAGCGCCGCCGAGTTCTGGCCCCGGGTCCTGGACACCGTGCTGGCCAGCGCGATCGTGCTGCTCTTCGGCTACCTGCTGTGGCCGGAGCGCCCGCGCCACCGGATCGAGCCCAGGCTGGTCGACGCGACGACGGCGCTGCGGGCCTACCTGGACGCCGTCGTCCGCGGCGCCGGCCAGGACGACGTCCCGAGCAGCGACGAGGACGGCGGCCGGACCGGCACCGCCCAGGTGTGGCTGCGCCGTACGGCCTACCGGGCGCTGGCGGACGCCCGCCGGGAGGTGCAGCAGGGACTGGCCGAGCCGCCGCCCACCGGCCGGCTGGCCGAGCGGTGGCTGCCGGCGACGGCGGCGCTGGAGCGGCTGGGCGGCGCGGTGGCGGCCTTCGCGGCGCAGATCCGGTACGGCGGCCGGGTGCCGGACCCGGCCGAGGTCGACCGGGTGCGGCGCGCGTTGGACGAACTGACCGCCAGCGCCCGCGCGCACCGCCCGCCGACGGCCCCAAGCGCGCCGACACCCCCGACGCCCCCAGCAGCCGCGGCGACCCCGACAGTCGCAACACCCGCCCCGCACGACCCGACGCGCAGCGCGCTGGGCCGTGCGGCGGAGGAGCTCGAAGCGCTCCTCCGTGCCCGACCGGACGACTAGCTCAGACCTGCTCGGCCAGCTCCAGCCAGCCCATCTCCAGCTCCTCCTTCTCGTCCCGGACCGCGCGCAGCTGCGCGTCCAGCTCCGCGACCTTGGAGAAGTCGGCGGCGTGCTCGGCGAGTTGGGCGTGCAGCTTGGACTCCTTCTCGTCCAGCTTGGCGATCTGCCGCTCCAGCTTCTGCATCTCCTTCTTCGCCGCCCGCAGGTCCCCGCCGGACAGCGCGGGGGCCGCGCCCCCGTCCTCCGCGACGGCCGTGGCGGTCGGGGCGGCGGCGCCGGCCTGAGCGGCGGCGGTGGCCGCGGCGGCCATCCTGGCCCGGCGCTCCAGGTACTCGTCGACGCCGTTCGGCAGCATCCGCATCTTCTTGTCGCCGAGCAGCGCGTGGACGGTGTCCGTGGTGCGCTCGATGAAGAAGCGGTCGTGGCTGATGACGACCATCGAGCCGGGCCAGCCGTCGAGCAGGTCCTCCAGCTGGTTGAGCGTCTCGATGTCCAGGTCGTTGGTGGGCTCGTCCAGGAAGAGCACGTTGGGCTCGTCCATCAGCAGCCGCAGCAGCTGGAGGCGGCGGCGCTCGCCACCGGACAGGTCGCCGACCGGCGTCCACTGCTTGTCCTTGCCGAAGCCGAACTGCTCGCACAGCTGGCCGGCGCTCATCTCCCGGCCCTTGCCGAGGTCGACCCGCGAGCGGACCTGCTCGACGGCCTGGAGCACCCGGGTCGCCGGGTCCAGTTCGGCGACCTCCTGCGACAGGTAGGCCAGCCGCACGGTCTTGCCGACCTTGATGACGCCCGACGCCGGCTGGACGTCGCCCTCGGAGGCGTACGCGTCGCGCATCGCGCGCAGCAGCGAGGTCTTGCCGGCGCCGTTGACGCCGAGCAGGCCGATCCGGTCGCCGGGGCCGAGCTGCCAGGTGAGGTTCTCCAGCAGCAGCTTCGGGCCGGCCGTGACGGTCACGCCCTCCAGCTCGAAGACCGTCTTCCCGAGCCGCGCGTTGGCGAACTTCATCAGCTCGGACTTGTCGCGCGGGTCCGGCACGTCCGCGATCAGGGCGTTGGCGGCCTCGATCCGGTAGCGCGGCTTGGAGGTGCGGGCGGGGGCGCCGCGGCGCAGCCAGGCCAGCTCCTTGCGGGCCATGTTCTGGCGCTTCTGCTCCTCGACGGCCTCGATCCGGGAGCGCTCGGCGCGGGCGAAGACGTAGTCGGAGTAGCCGCCCTCGTACTCGTGCACCTCGCCGTTCTGGACGTCCCACATCCGGGTGCAGACCTGGTCGAGGAACCAGCGGTCGTGGGTGACGCAGACGAGCGCGGAGCGGCGCTTCTGCAGGTGCTGGGCGAGCCAGTTGATGCCCTCGACGTCGAGGTGGTTGGTGGGCTCGTCCAGGATGATCAGTTCGGGCGAGCCGAGCAGCAGCTTGGCGAGGGCGATCCGGCGGCGCTCGCCGCCGGAGAGCGGGCCGATGACGGTGTCCAGGCCGTCGGCGAAGCCGGGCAGGTCGAGGCCGCCGAAGAGGCCTTCGATGATGTCGCGGATGCGGGCGTCGCCGAGCCACTCGTGGTCGGCCCGGCCGGCGATCACCTCGTGCCGGATGGTGGCCTTCGGGTCGAGCGAGTCGTGCTGGGTGAGGACGGCCGGTTCGAGGCCGCCGTTCCAGGTGATCCGGCCGCCGTCGGGCTCCTCCAGCTTGGCGAGCATCCGGATCAGGGTGGTCTTGCCGTCGCCGTTGCGGCCGACGACGCCGATCCGGTCGCCCTCGCTGACGCCCAGGCTGACCGCGTCCAGCAGGGCGCGGGTGCCGTAGACCTTCGTGACGGACTCGATGGTGGCGAGGTTGACGGCCACGTGTGCTGCGCTCCAGGGTTCGGCGGTCGCGGGGCGGCCCGCCGCTCGACGGCCGGATGCCCCTCTCGGGACACCCCGATCTCCCCAGCCTAATGGGCCCGCCGCAGCGGCCTCACCGCGTCAGCCCGCGACGGACGCCCCCGGCACCGGCCCGTGGGTGGCGTGCGCGGTCCGGCAGGTGCCGGAGGCCCGCAGCGCCCCGGCGACCGCGGCGGCGGCCTCGGCGTCCTTGACCAGGAAGGCGCAGGTCGGCCCGGAGCCGGAGACCAGTGCCCCGAGTGCGCCCGCCTCGGTGCCGGCCCGCAGGGTGGCGGCGAGTGCGGGGCGCAGCGAGAGCGCGGCGGGCTGGAGGTCGTTGGCGAGGGCGGCGGCCAGGGCGACCGGGTCGCCCTCGGCGAGGGCGGCGAGCAGCGCCGGGTCGGCGTCCGGGGTGGGGACGTCGGTGTCGCTGGAGCCGGTGCCGGCCTCCTCGCGCAGCCGGTCGCACTCGCGGAACACGGCGGGGGTGGACAGGCCGCCCTCGGCGACCGCGAAGACCCAGTGGAAGGTGCCCTCGACGGCCAGCGGCTCCAGGATCTCGCCGCGGCCGCGGCCGAGGGCGACGCCGCCGACCAGGGCGAACGGCACGTCGGAGCCGAGTTCGGCGGCCAGCTCCAGCAGCACGGGGAGCGGGGTGTCCAGCTGCCAGAGCGCGTCGCAGGCGACCAGCGCGGCCGCGCCGTCGGCGCTGCCCCCGGCCATGCCGCCGGCCACCGGGATGGCCTTGGCGATGTGCAGGTGCACGCCCGGGTCGGCGATGCCGTGGTGGGCGGCGAGCAGCCGGGCGGCGCGGGCGGCGAGGTTGCTGTCGTCCAGCGGGACGGCGGCGGCGTCCGGCCCGGAGCAGCTCAGCGTCACGCCCTCGGCCGCGGTGGCGGTGACCTCGTCCCCGAGGGCGACGGCGAAGAAGACGTTGGCCAGGTCGTGGAAGCCGTCGGCGCGCAGCCCGCCGACCCCCAACTGGACGTTGACCTTGGCCGGTACCCGTACGGTGATCACTCGCTGTCCTCGGTCGTCTGCTCGGCGGACGCGGGCGCCGGCTCAGCGGGCTCGGCGGCCCCGGGCTCGGCGGCCCCGGGCTCGGCGGCCGCGGACCGGACCGGCTTGCGCTCGGCGGCCCCGGCCCGGCCGGTCCGCTGCCCGGCTCCCTCGGCCCCCTCGGCCTGGGCGGGCTTGTGCTCGGCGATCGCGGCGAACTGCTCCACCGTCAGCATCTCGCCGCGCAGCCTGTGGTCGATGCCGGCCGCCGCGAGCGCCTGCTCGGCCCCGGCGGCGGAGCCCGCCCAGCCGGCCAGCGCGGCGCGCAGGGTCTTGCGCCGCTGGGCGAACGCGGCGTCGACCACCGCGA
Source organism: Kitasatospora sp. NPDC056800 (assembly GCF_042789775.1). NCBI lineage: Bacteria > Bacillati > Actinomycetota > Actinomycetes > Kitasatosporales > Streptomycetaceae > Kitasatospora > Kitasatospora sp. NPDC056800. Next base: position 23,586 of record NZ_JBHUAL010000055.1, read on the forward strand.
ACACCTCCTCGCGGCTGGCGGTGGTCTTCGGCGGCTCGCGGCGGATCAGCGAGACCAGCCCGGAGTCGACGTTGGGGGCGGGCCAGAACACGTTCCGCCCGATGGCGCCGGCCCGCTTCACCTCGGCGTACCAGTTGGCCTTGACCGACGGGACGCCGTACACCTTGTTGCCCGGCTTGGCGGCGAGCCGGTCGGCGACCTCGCTCTGCACCATCACCAGGGTCCGCTCGATGCTGGGGAAGGTCGCCAGCATGTGCAGCAGGACGGGCACCGCGACGTTGTACGGGAGGTTGGCGACGAGCGCGGTGGGCGCCGGGCCGGGCAGCTCGGTGACCTCCATGGCGTCGCTGAACACCAGGTCGAAGGCGTCCGCCTTGCCGGGCATCCGGGCGGCGACGGTGTCCGGCAGGTGCCGCGCCAGCACCGGGTCGATCTCGACCGCGGTCACGTGCCGCGCGACCTCCAGCAGCGCCAGCGTGAGCGAGCCGAGCCCGGGCCCGACCTCCACCACCGCGTCCTGCTCCGTCACCTCGGCGGCCCGGACGATCCGCCGCACGGTGTTGCCGTCGATGACGAAGTTCTGCCCGCGCTGCTTGGTCGGCTTCACGCCGAACGCGGCCGCCAGCTCCCGGATGTCGGCACTGCCCAGCAAGGGGGTCCCCCCGGCCGGAGGCTGGGGGCGGCTGTCAGAGGTGGGGTCGGTGGTGCTCACGCGCCAAGGATACGGGCGCCGGGGCCGCCGTCCGGACGCGCCGATCCGGACGGGGCCCGACCACGCGCCGATCCGGACGGGGCCCCGACCGCACGCTCGGGCCCCGGGGCCCCGGCGTCAGTACCCGAAGGCCCGGGCGGTGTTCGCCGCGATGGCCGTGGACAGCTCGTCCTCGGCCAGGCCCAGGGTCGCGGCCATCGAGCGCACCGTGACCGGGATCAGGTACGGGGCGTTCGGGCGGCCGCGGTACGGGTGCGGGGTGAGGAAGGGGGCGTCGGTCTCGACCAGGACCCGGTCCAGCGGCGTGGCGAGCAGGGCGTCGCGCAGCGGCTGGTTGGCCTTGAAGGTGACCGGGCCGGCGAAGGAGAGGTACCAGCCGTGCTCGGCGCAGGTCTTCGCCATCTGCGCGTCGCCGGAGTAGCAGTGGAAGACCGTCCGCTCCGGGGCGCCCTCCGCCAGCAGGACGGCGATGACGTCCTCGTGGGCGTCCCGGTCGTGGATGACCAGGGCCTTGCCGTGCCGCTTGGCCATCTCGATGTGGCGGCGGAACGACTCCTTCTGGATGTCCACGCCCTCCGGCCCGGTGCGGAAGTAGTCCAGGCCGGTCTCGCCGACCGCCACCACCTGCGGCAGCGCGGCGAGCCGGTCGATCTCGGCGAGCGCCTCGTCGAGCGCGGCGGCGCCGCCGGCCTTCCGCTGCTGGCCGGACCAGCCGTCCGCGTCGCCGAGGAAGATCCGCGGCGCCTCGTTCGGGTGCAGGGCGACGGCCGCGTGCACCTGCTCGTACTGCGCCGCCAGTTCGGCGGCCCAGCGCGAGCCGGGCACGTCGCAGCCCACCTGGACCACCGTGGTGACCCCGACCGAGGCGGCCTTCGCCAGGCCCTCGGCGGGGGTGCCGGACTGCATGTCGAGGTGGGTGTGCGAGTCGGCCACCGCCACTGCCAGGGGTTCCGGCAGCGGCGGCGGGGTCGACCGGGCGTCGTCCTTGGCGGCCATGTCAGGCGGTCGGCTTCTCTTCGAGGCGCGGGAAGAGGATCTCGCCCTTGGTGACGGTGGCACCGGCGGGCAGCCGGCCCCAGTCGGCGACGGTGGCGACGGTCTGCGCGGAGAGCGCGCCCAGCCCGGCGGCCTCGGCGCCCAGCGACACCCACAGCTTCTCGGCGGTGGTCGGCATCACCGGGTTGAGCAGCACGGCGGTGGCGCGCAGCGCCTCGGCGGCGGTGTAGAGGATGGTGGCCAGGCGGGCCCGGCCCTCGGCCGAGTCGTCCTTGGCGACCTTCCAGGGCTCCTGCTCGGTGAGGTAGCCGTTGACCTGCTTGACGAACTCGAAGATCGCCGCGAGGCCGCCGGCGAAGTCCAGCTCCTCGCCGATCTTCCGGTCGGCCGTCTCGACGGCCCTGGTCAGCCCGTCGGCGACGGCCTGCTCGGCGTCGCCCGCGGCGGTGGCGGCGGGCAGCACCCCGTCGAAGTACTTGCCCACCATCGCGGCGACCCGGGAGGCCAGGTTGCCGAAGTCGTTGGCCAGCTCGGAGGTGTACCGGGCGGTGAAGTCCTCCCAGGAGAACGAGCCGTCGGTGCCGAACGGGATCGCCCGCAGGAAGTAGTAGCGGTACGCGTCCACGCCGAAGTGCGAGGTGAGGTCGGTGGGCGCGATGCCGGTCAGGTTGGACTTGGACATCTTCTCGCCGCCGACCATCAGCCAGCCGTTGGCGACGACCCGCTTGGGCAGCGGCAGCCCGGCGGCCATCAGCATGGCGGGCCAGATGACGGCGTGGAACCGCAGGATGTCCTTGCCGACGAGGTGGACCGAGGCGGGCCACAGCTCGGCGAAGCGCTCCGGGTCGCTGCCGTAGCCGGCCGCGGTGATGTAGTTCTGCAGCGCGTCGACCCACACGTAGAGGACGTGCTTCTCGTCCCAGGGCAGCGGCACGCCCCAGTCGAAGGTGGAGCGGGAGATCGAGAGGTCCTTGAGGTCCTGCTCGACGAAGCGCAGCACCTCGTTGCGGGCCGAGGCGGGCTGGATGAAGTCCGGGTTCGCCGCGTAGAACTCCAGCAGCTGCGGGCCGTAGGCGGAGAGGCGGAAGAAGTAGTTCTCCTCCTCCAGCCACTCGACGGGCCGCTTGTGCACGGAGCAGAGCTTCTCGTCCCCGGTGGCGCCGTCGAGCAGCTCGGAGGGGAGCTTGAACTCCTCGCAGCCGACGCAGTACGGGCCGGAGTAGCCGCCCTTGTAGATCTCGCCCTTGTCGTACAGGTCCTGGACGAACTCCTGCACCCGGGCGGTGTGCCGCTCCTCGGTGGTGCGGATGAAGTCGTCGTTGGCGATCTCCAGGTGCTGCCAGAGCGGCTTCCAGGCCTCCTCGACCAGCTTGTCGCACCACTCCTGCGGGCTGACGCCGTTCGCCTCGGCGGTCCGCATGATCTTCTGACCGTGCTCGTCGGTGCCGGTCAGGTACCACACCTTCTCGCCGCGCTGGCGGTGCCAGCGGGTGAGGACGTCGCCCGCCACGGTGGTGTACGCGTGGCCGAGGTGCGGGCGATCGTTGACGTAGTAGATCGGGGTGGAAACGTAGTACGCCGGGGTGCTCGCCCCGGTGGTGCTGTGGTCTGCAGTGGCCGCCATGGTCGGAAAGCTTAGTCGGGCACGCGGACCGCCCTCGACCGAGTTGTTCCCGGCCGGGGGCGGTCCCTGTTCCGTGGCCCCGGTGTCAGCCCAGCAGCCGCGACCAGAACCGGGCCCAGCGTCCGCGCGGCCGGGTGGGCTCGGCCGCCGCGGGCGCCCCGGCCGGCTCGGCGTGCGCCGGGTAGCCGGGGGCGTGCTGCCAGGCCTGGTCGGCGGAGGCGACCCGGCCCTCGCGCATGATCCGCACGGTGTGGCCGCCGCAGCCCGGGCAGGTCGGCTTGAGCAGCGGGGACGGCACCCGGACGCCGTTGGCGTGGTACTCGAACACGACGTGCCCGTCGTTGGCCACGTGGTGTTCGATGTCGTACGCCTGCTCCCAGCCGTACCCGCAGCGCAGGCACGCGAAGGAGTAGGCCTCCCGTACGGTCTCGACGGGAGTGTGCGGCCGGCCGGCCAGACCGGCGGTGCTCAGTGCGCTGCCACTGCGGGGGGTACCGACTACATCGCTCATGGCCGTCTCCCAGCGCCCGCCGGACGCTCGTCCGGCTGGGTCTTTCCCTTCCAGGAAATGCCCGGACCGCCCCGGCCGATGCCCGGCTTGTGAAGACTTGGATGCGCGTTGGTCAGACCTATACGAAAATCCTCGCAGGGTCCGGGAAGCGCGGCCGAAACTTCAGCTCAGCTGGTGTTTACCGGGGCCTTCTCTCCACGGTACGACTCCCCGTGAGCAACGCAACCCCCGGAATTCACCCCTTTCCCAGGCCGCTTTCCAGGCCTTCCCGCTTCGCCGCCACGACCGCGTCGAAGACCTCCCGCTTGGGCAGCGAGAGCTCCACCGCGACGGCCGCGATGGCCTCCTTGCGGCGCTCCCCGGCCTCCTCGCGGACGGCCACCAGCCGGGCCAGCTCGGCCGGGGTGAGCTCCTGGGGCGCGGCCGGCGGGGCGCCGGCGACCACGACGGTGATCTCGCCCCTGACACCCTCGGCCGCCCAGGCGGCCAGCTCGCCGATCGGCCCGCGCTTGACCTCCTCGTAGGTCTTGGTGAGCTCGCGGCAGACGGCGGCCGGCCGGTCCGGCCCGAACGCCCCGGCCATCGCGGTCAGCGCCTCGGCGATCCGGTGCGGCGCCTCGAAGAAGACCATGGTGCGCGGTTCGGCGGCGATCGAGGCGAGCTGCCGGGCCCGGTCGCCGCTCTTGCGCGGCAGGAAGCCCTCGAAGGTGAAGCGGTCCACCGGCAGGCCGGACAGCGCGAGGGCGGTGAGCACCGCCGAGGGCCCGGGCACCGCGGTGACCTTGATGTCGGCGGCCACGGCGGCGGCGACCAGCCGGTAGCCGGGGTCGGAGACCGAGGGCATGCCGGCGTCGGTGACCAGCAGCACCCGGGCGCCGCCGAGCAGCGCCTCGACCAGTTCGGGGGTGCGGCCGACCTCGTTCCCCTCGAAGTAGGAGACCACCCGGCCCGCCGGGGTCACCCCGAGTGCCTGGGTGAGCCGGCGCAGCCGCCGGGTGTCCTCGGCCGCGATCACGTCCGCCGTGGCCAGTTCGTCGACGAGCCGGGGCGGGGCGTCCGAGACGTCGCCGATGGGGGTGCCTGCGAGAACGAGTACTCCTGTCACGGTCCCCATCCTCGCAGCTGTCGGGCGCCCGGGGTTTTTGGTGACGATTCGGTCAGCTTCCGAGGGAGCGGACACGCGTGCGAAGAGCGCCCCTACGATGTGGCGGATGAACGGCGACACGGCGGCCCAGGCGCCCACTGGTACGGACCACTCCGCGTACGGCGGCGTCGGCCTGCCGTCCCCCCGCCCACCGCAGGACGGGCCGGCCGGCTGGCGCGAGCGCCTGGCCCGGTTCGGCTACACGGCCCGCCCCACCGGGACGCTCACCGAGCGCCTGGCCCCGCCGATGCCGGACGGCCCCCGGGTGACGCCCCGGGACGTGCCGCAGTCGCCGCTGCTGCTGCGGCTGGGCGTCTCGCTGCCGCAGGGCCTGTGGTTCTTCCTCTGCCGCTGGGCCGGCTGGCTGGGTCCGGTCGCGGTGGCGGTCTTCGCCGGCCTCCTGCGGTTCACGAACCTGGGGCAGCCGCACGCGATCATCTTCGACGAGACGTACTACGCCAAGGACGCCTACGCGCTCTGGCACGGCGGCTACGAGATCAACTGGCCGGAGGACGCCAACACCACGATCATGACGCCGGGCGCGGCCGTCCCGTACCGGGCGACGCCCTCGTACGTGGTGCACCCGCCGGTCGGCAAGTGGATCATCGGCCTGGGCGAGCAGCTGTTCGGCATGAACCCCTTCGGCTGGCGGTTCGCGGTGGCCCTGCTCGGCACCCTGTCGGTGCTGATGGTGGCCCGGATCGCCCGCCGGATGTTCCGCTCCACCCTGCTGGGCTGCGTGGCGGGCCTGCTGCTCGCGGTGGACGGCCTGCACCTGGTGCTCAGCCGGGCCGCCCTGCTCGACCTGGTGGTGATGTTCTGGACCCTCGCCGCCTTCGGCTTCCTGCTGCTGGACCGCGACCGCACCCGGGCCCTGCTGGCCCGGCGGCTGGGCGGGGTCGAGGACGCCCGGCTCGCCCAGCGGCTGGGCCTGGGCTGGCGCCCGTACCGGATCGCGGCCGGCGTCTGCGTCGGCCTGACCTGCGCCACCAAGTGGAGCGGTCTGTACGTCGCGGCGGCCTTCGGGCTGCTCACGGTGCTCTGGGACGTCGGCGCCCGCCGCCTGGCCGGCGCCCCGCGCCCGTTCGTGGCGGTGCTCGCCCGGGACGTGCTGCCGGCCTTCGTCTCGGTGGTCGTGGTCGCGGTCGCGGTCTACATCGCGTCCTGGTGGGGCTGGTTCGCCAGCAGCACCGCTCCCGGCCAGGGCGGCTGGGGCCGGGACTGGGCGGTCGGCCGCTCCACCGACTTCCCGTGGATACCCGAGGCCCTGCGCTCGCTGTGGCACTACCACACCACGGTCTACGAGTTCCACGTCGGCCTGAGCGACCCGCACACCTATCAGTCCAACCCGTGGTCCTGGCTGGTGCTGGGCCGGCCGGTGTCCTTCTTCTACGAGTCCCCCAAGTACGGCCAGGCCGGCTGCACCGCCGCCGACTGCGCCCGCGAGGTGCTGGGCATCGGCACCCCGCTGCTGTGGTGGACGGGCATCGCGGCGCTGGCCTACTGCCTGTGGCGCTGGGCGGCCCGGCGGGACTGGCGGGCCGGCGCGCTGCTCTGCGGCCTGGCCGCCGGCTACCTGCCCTGGTTCGCCTACCAGCAGCGGACGATCTTCCTCTTCTACGCGGTGGTCTTCGTCCCGTTCCTGGTGCTCGCGGTGACGATGCTGATCGGCGCCCTGATCGGGCCGGCCGGCGCCTCCCGGGACCGCCGGATCATCGGCTCCGCGGCGGCCGGACTGCTGGTCCTGCTGATCGTCTGGAACTTCCTCTTCTTCTACCCGCTGTTCACCGGGCAGACCATCCCGCTGGAGGACTGGCGCCGCCGGATGTGGTTCAACACCTGGATCTGACCCGCCGCCCCGGACACACCGCGTTCCCGCGAACCGTCCGTATGCGGTGCACAACACGTACCAGATCCGTCACAAGTGCCGGGCGATTCGCCGGCGCACCGATCCGCGCTGCCTAGGGTGGAGGGGTACCGCGTTTCCGGCCCCGCCGGTTGCGCCCGGCCGCGAGACCCCTGGGGGACCTGCACCATGCGCAGTGGCGCGAAGATCGGCATCATCACCGGCGTGTCCATCGCCGTCCTCGCGGGCGGCGGCTACGGCGTGTACAGCCTGGTGAGCGAGTCGGACGGCGTATCCGGTGGCAAGAAGCCGCGCACCGTGGTCGCCGAGCCGCCGACCGCCGACCAGGCGACGGCCGGACTGAAGGACTTCCTGACGGCCTGGGCGGCCGGCGACATCGCCAAGGCGGCCTCGCTGACCGACGACCCAGCCGCGGCCACGGCCGGTCTGACCGCCTTCCGGGACCAGGTCAAGCCGAGCGCGCTGACCCTCACCCCCTTCGGCCCGACCACCCAGCAGGTCTTCTCCGCCGCCACCGGCACCCCCGCCCCGGCCGCCAAGCCGACCGCCGGGGCCTCCGCGACCCCGGGCGCCACCGGCACGCCGGGCGCCGGCGATTCGCCGTCCGCGGCCGCCACGCCCGCGCCCACCGGCACGCTGATGTCCTACAAGGCGCGCGCCGAGTTCGCGGGCACCAACCGGGCCTGGGACTACCAGGGCTTCCTGGGCGTCGTGAAGATGAGCGACAACACCCCGGCCGTGCACTGGGCGCCGTCGGTGATCCACCCCCACCTGTCCGGCAACGAGACCATCGCCGTCCAGCCGGTCTTCGCCCCGCCGTCCACCGTGGTCGACCGCAACGGCAAGCCGGTCCAGGGCGCCTCGCTCACCCAGTCGCTGCTGACCACCCTCCAGGACAACGCCAACAAGCTGCTGCCGCCGGACCCGGCCAAGGACCAGGACGCGGGCAGCGCGGTGGTGATCTCCGACCCGGCCGGCAAGGGCCCCCAGGACAAGCTGTTCACGATCGTCGAGCCGAAGCCCGGCAAGCCGTTCAAGCTCACCATCGACAACACCCTCCAGGCCGCCGCCGAGAAGGCGATGACCGACCTGGCGGGCAAGCCCGGCTCCATCGTCGCGATCGAGCCGAGCACAGGTCAGGTGCTGGCCTTCGCCAACTCGCCGGCCACCGGCCAGAACCGGGCCTTCGCCGGGCTGCTCGCCCCGGGCTCGACGATGAAGATCGTCACCTCGGCGGCGCTGCTGGAGAACGGCGTCAACCCGGACACCGTGGTGGCCTGCCCGGAGAAGAGCAGCAACCCGCACGCGATCCCGAACTCGTTCCCGGGCGCCTTCCCGAACAACACGCTCCAGCAGGACTTCATGATGTCCTGCAACACCGCCTTCATCAACCAGGGCCTGACCAGCCTCAAGCCCGAGACGCTGAACGGCACGGCCAAGGACGTGTTCGGCATCGGCCTGGAGTGGAAGACCGGCCTGCCGAACACCGACGGCAAGGTTCCGGCGGCGCCGGGCAGCAAGGACGAGCAGGCCATGAACTACATCGGCCAGGGCAAGGTCCAGATGAACCCGCTGGCCATCGCCTCGGTCACCGCCACCGTGCAGAGCGGCGAGTTCAAGCAGCCGATCCTGGTCGCCGAGCTGCCGCAGCAGAAGGCCGCCCGCCCGCTCTCCCCGGACGTCGACGCCAAGCTGAAGGCGATGATGGCGGCCACCGCCACCGGCGGCACCGCCAGGGACGTGATGGCCGGCATCACCGACAACGCGGGCGCCAAGACCGGCTCCGCCGAGGTCGCCGGGGTCGACGTCACCAACAGCTGGTTCACCGCCTACCGCGGCAACGTCGCGGTGGCCGCCGAGGTGCAGGGCGGCGGCCACGGCGTGGACGCGGCCGGCCCGGCCGTCGCCTCCATCCTGAAGGCCGCCGGCGGCCGCTGAGCCCCCGCAAACCCCCGCCCGCCCGGAGCCGGGCGGGCCGCCGACAGCCCGCTCAGCCTCGCGGCAGGGCGGGCTGCGGCCTTCCCCGCCGCACCCGGCCCGGCGGGACCGGGCGCCGGCTGCTCCAGCGCCGGGCCGCCAGCCGGGGCCAGATCACCAGCACCGCCGGCAGCGCCAGGTACCCGAACCGCCCGGCCGGGGCCAGCATGAAGGCGATCGCGAGCCCGGCGGCCAGCAGGTCGGCCGCGGCGATCGCGGAGACCGGCGGCCGGGCCAGCAGCCAGATCGCCACCGCGACCAGGGCCACGGTCATCAGCGCCAGCGAGATCGCGTGCCCGGTCGGCCCGAAGCCGGCCAGCACCTTGCCGGGCAGCGGGCTGCCCGCCGGGGTGCGGATCGCCGTCATCCCGAGCGGGAAGCGCACCACCTGTTCGCGCAGCGCGTCGGCCTGGGTCAGCGCGGAGGGCAGGATCACCAGCGCGCTCACCCCGACCCCGATCAACGCGGTCCGGGCCGCCGGGCGCCGGCCGTACAGCCGCCAGAGCAGCAGGACGGCCACCGGCAGCGCGGGCCAGGCCGTCCACTTCAGGGTGCAGGCGAGGGCGAGCACCAGCCCGGCGGCGACCGTGCGGTCCCGCTCGGCGAGCGCCATGGCCAGGCAGCAGACGCCGATCAGCGGCAGGTCCACCCCGCCGACCACCAGGGCGAGCGCGATCAGCGGCGAGGCGGTGAGGACGGCCAGCGGCAGCAGCGGCGCGCGCCCGTCGCCGCCGCCGGGGCGGGCGGGCCGCAGCAGCCGCCAGGCGGCCAGCATGCAGACGAAGAAGGTCAGCGCGAACCAGATCCGGGCGTCCCCTGCGACCCGCGCGACGGCGGTGGAGTCGCCGAACAGCTGGCGCGGCATCCCGAACAGGGACATCGCCGGCAGGTACGGGTTGTAGTCGGTGACCACCGCCGGGTGCGGCAGGTACGCGGTGCCGGTGGTGAGCAGCAGGTGGGCCGAGCGTTCGACCACCATGACCTCGGACTGGTGGCGGCCCTGCAGGGCGAGCAGCCCGAGCGGCACCAGGACGGCCCCGACCAGGGCGACCGAGGCGGCCGCCTTGGCCGCGAAGCGGCGCGGCAGGGTCAGGCAGAGCACTCCGGCCAGCACGTAGCCGGGGGCCGCGATCAGGCCCCACTGCCGCTGGTTGGGCAGGTCGGAGACGAGCGGGAAGGCGGCGGCCCAGCCGGCCGCGACGAGGCAGCCGAGCAGTTGGACGGTCCGTGTCGAGGCGAGCCCGGCCAGCCGGGCGGTGTTCAGCCGGGCGGGCGTGGGCGGAAACGTGCTCTCGCCGCGCTGGCGGGGGAAGGGCCGGACGGAGAGGCCGCGCTGCGGCCGTCGTGGCCTGGACGGCGCCTCGGTCGTGGAGGTCTGGGCCGGCGTTCCGCCGCGGCCGGTGAAGCGGCCGCGCGGGCGGGGGTAGCCGGGCGTGCGGGTGCTCACCATGGTGGAAGGTTATGGGTGGGAGCCGGGCCCTGTCGCCATGGTGTCGGACACCGGACGGGCGTTGGCGTGAAAAGGGCCGCCGGACGCGGTGGCGGTCGGCGGCCCTTCACGCGGGGTTTGCCTCCGGGTCAGCCGGCGGCGCCGTCCGAGGGCGCGGACTGCGGCTCGGCCTGCTCCAGCCGGGAGTGCTTGATGCTGTAGCCGAAGTAGACGACCACGGCGACGACGAGGGCGATCGCCCCGGCCCGGAAGGTGTCGGCGTGCAGGCCGGTGATCAGGTAGACGCAGAAGCCGACGCTGATCAGCGGGACGACGGGGTAGCCGGGCACCTTGAAGCCGCGCGGCAGGTCGGGCTGGGTGCGGCGCAGCACGATCACGCCGATCGAGACCACCGAGAAGGCGATGAGCGTTCCGAGGCTGGTGATGTCGGCCAGGACCCGCAGCGGGATGAACGCGGCCAGCGCGCCGACGCCGAGGCCCACCACGACGGTGTTCCAGACCGGGGTGCCGCTGCGCGGGGAGAGCTTGGCGAAGCGCTTGGGCAGCATGCCGTCGCGGCCCATCGAGTACAGGATGCGGGTCTGGCCGTAGATCACCACGAGGGTGATGCTGAAGATCGAGACGATCGCGCCGATCGCGAAGACGATCGCGGGCCAGCTCTGGCCGGTGATGTCCTGGAGGATCTGGGCGAGGCCGGCCTCCTGGCCGTCGAACTTGGTCCACGGCTGGGCGCCGATGCCGGCCAGCGCGACCAGGATGTAGAGCAGGGTCACCACGACCAGCGAGATGATGATCGCCAGCGGCAGGGTGCGGCGCGGGTTCTTGACCTCCTCACCGGCGGTGGACACGGCGTCCAGGCCGATGAAGGAGAAGAAGATGCTGGACGCGGCGATCTGCACGCCGCTGATGCCGAGCGGCATGAACGGGGTCAGGTTGCCGGAGTGGAAGCCGGTGAGCGCGATGCCGATGAACATCAGCAGGATCGCGATCTTGATCGCGACCATCACCGCGTTGACCTTGACCGACTCGCTGACGCCGCGGATCAGCAGGAAGCAGACCATGAAGACCAGCAGCAGCGCCGGCAGGTTGAACCAGTGGCCGCTGTCCGGCGCCCCGGAGAGCTGCTCGGGGATCGTGACCCCGAAGGTCAGGTCGAGGAACTTGTTCAGGTACTCGGCCCAGGTCACCGCGATCGCGGATGCGGAGACGCCGTACTCCATCAGCAGGCAGATGCCGACGGCGAAGGCGACGCCCTCGCCGAGGGTGGCGTAGGCGTAGGAGTACGAGGAGCCGGAGACCGGGATCGCGGAGGCCATCTCGGCGTAGCAGAGCGCGGTGAGTCCGGCGGTGACCGCGGCGATCACGAAGGACAGGATGACGGCCGGGCCGGCCGAGGGCACCGCGGTGTTCAGCACGAAGAAGATGCCGGTGCCGATGGTCGCGCCGATGCCGATCGAGGACAGCTGCCACAGGCCGATCGAGCGGCGCAGGTGGATGCCGGAGCGCCCGCCCTCCTCGGGTGCGCCGGCCGGGAGGACGTCCTCGCCTTCGGTCTCGGCGATCAGTGTCGAGACGGGCTTGCGTCGCAGCAGACGCGCACCGATGGTGTTGCTGGCCAAAACCACGGTCCTTCTGGGCGGGGGAGGGTGTCCTTGCAGTCGGTCACCCGACGTGCCAGGGGGTGTCATCGGGGACCAACCGAACAAACATGGGACAGTACCCCGCGAAAGCACCAGTGTCGCAAACGAACAGTCCCAACCAGCGCATTGTACGAATCGGCGCATATCGATGTACAAACCGGACACTTCGTAAACGGCGCATCCTCCGCCCGGTCGCTAAAGCAGCAGCTCAGCGCACCTGCGGAGATCATCCGCCGAGCACCGCCCGCATCACCGACCGGGCGATCGGCGCCGCCAGCGCGCCACCCGTGACGTCCGTGGCCCCGCTGTCCTCGACCACCACGGCGACCGCCACCGGCGGCACCGCGTCCGAACCGGCCGGCGCCGCCCAGGCGATGAACCAGGCGTACGGCGTCCCGCTGTTGCCCACCCCGTGCTGGGCCGTCCCGGTCTTGCCGCCGACCACCGCCCCGGCGATCCGGGCGTTGCCGCCGGTGCCGTTCTCCACCACGCCGGTCATCAGCCCGCGCACCTGCCCGGCCACCGCCGGGGTCATCGCCCGCCGGTACACGGCCGGCTTCATCAGCTGCACCGTGGTGCCGTCGCTCCTGGTCAGCCGGTCCACGAGCTGTGGACGCATCACCGTCCCGTCGTTGGCCACCCCGGCCGCGACCATCGCCATCGTCAGCGGGGTGGCCGCCGTGTCGAACTGCCCGATCGAGGAGAGCGCCAGCTGCGACTCGTCCATCCGGGTGTCGAAGTTCGACCGGGCAGCCCGCACCGGGACGTCCAGCCTCGCGTCGTTGAAGCCGAGGTTCCCGGCCATCTCGGCCATCCGGTCCAGCCCGGTCCGCACCCCCAGGTAGCCGAGCACGCTGTTGCAGCTGGCCGTCATCGCGGCGGCCAGCGACAGGTCGGCCCGGTCGCAGGCCGGGGTGTCGTTGACCAGCGGCGTGGTCGTGCCGGGCAGCACGTACGGGAAGGGCGCCCCGGTCGGCGCGGCCGGGTCGGTGACCACCCCGGCCGCCAGCGCGGCCGCGGCGGTGACCACCTTGAAGGTCGAACCCGGCGGGTAGGTCTGGCGCAGCGCCCGGTTGAGCATCGGCTGGTCGGCGTCGGCCTGCAGCCGGTTCCAGGCCTCCTGGTCGTCGGCGCCGTACCCGGCGAAGGAGCCCGGGTCGTACGAGGGCGTGCTGGCCAGCGCCAGGATCCGCCCGGTGGCCGGCTCGATCGCGGCGACCGCGCCCTTCTGGTCGCCGAGCCCGCGCATCGCGGCCTGCTGGGCGGCCCGGTTCAGCGTGGTGTGGACGTCCCCGCCGGGGTTCTGCCGGCGCGAGACGGCGTCCCAGACCGACCAGCCCGCCAGCCGGCCGTCGGTGCCGGTCAGCAGCTCGTCCTCGGTCCCCTCCAGCTGGGTGGTGCCGTACGCCTGCGAGGCGAAGCCGGTGACCGCCGCGTAGGTCGGGCCGTCGGTGTAGCCGCGCTTGTACGCGTACCGGCCGCCGGTCGGCTCGGAGCCGGTCACCGGGTCCGGGCCGACCAGGATGTCGCCGCGCGGCTGGGCGTACCGCTCGACGGTGAGCCGCTGGTTGGCGCTGTTGCGGTCGAGGTCCTGCGCCTGGAACACCTGCACCCGGGTGGCCTGCACGCACAGCGCCGCGACCAGTAGCAGGCAGAAGGTGCCCGCCCGGCGCCCGGTGACCGAGATGCCGGGCAGCCCCTGCGGGCCGTTGCCCCTGGCCCGGACGCGCGCCATCAGACCTCCCCGGTCACGGGCCGGCGGGCGTCGTCGCTCATCCGCACGAGCAGCGCGACGATGATCCAGTTGGTGACCACCGAGGAGCCGCCCTGGGCGATGAACGGCATGGTCATCCCGGTCAGCGGGATCAGCGCGAGCACCCCGCCCGCCACCACGAACACCTGGAGGCCGACGATCGCGGCCAGCCCGATCGCCAGCAGCCGCCCGAACGGATCGCGCAGCGCGATGCCGGTCCGGAAGCCCCGCGAGACCAGCGCCGCGTACAGCAGGAACACCGCGGTCAGCCCGGTCAGCCCGAGCTCCTCGCCGATCGTGGCGAGGATGAAGTCCGACTTGGCGGCGAAGCCGATCAGCACCGAGTGCCCGTTGCCGAGCCCGGTGCCCAGCTCGCCGCCCCAGGCGAAGGCGAACAGCGACTGGGCGATCTGGTTGGCGCCCCGGCCCGCCTCGATCGAGCCCAGCGGGTCCAGCCAGTCCGCGACCCGGCTGTGCACGTGCGGCGAGAGCCAGCCCACCGTCACCGCCCCGACGGCGGCCAGGCCGAGGCCGATCGCGATCCAGCCGGTGCGCGCGGTCGCCACGTAGAGCATCACCACGAACAGGCCGAAGAACAGCAGCGAGGTGCCGAGGTCGGTCTCCAGCACCAGGACGCCGACGAACGCCGCCCAGATCAGCAGCACCGGCCCGAGCACCCGCCCGCGCGGCAGCTGCCAGCGCCAGACCCGGCGGCCGGTCAGCGCCAGCGCGTCCCGGTGCACCGCCAGGTACGCGGCGAAGAAGACCGCCAGCAGGATCTTGGCGAACTCCCCGGGCTGGAAGGAGAGCGGCCCGATCACGACCCAGATCCGGGAGCCGTACACCGGCGGGAAGAAGATCGGCAGCACCAGCAGGACCAGCGCCACCAGCGCCCCGACGTACGCGTAGCGCCGCAGCCGCCGGTGGTCGCGCACCAGCAGCACCACCGCGATGAACAGCGCCACCCCCAGCGCCGACCAGAGCAGCTGGGTGGAGGCGGCGCCGCGCCCCGGGGTGGCCCGGTCGAGCCGGTAGATCACCACCAGCCCGATCCCGTTCAGCAGCACCGCGATCGGCAGCAGCAGCGGGTCCGCGTACCGGGCCCGCCAGCGGACCACGGCGTGCGCCGCCAGGGCGAGCACGCCCAGCGCGGCGCCGTACTCGGCCGCGTCGGCCGGGACGTGGCCGTCCAGGTTGACGCCGACCTCGACGTAGCCGAACACGGCGATCAGGACGGCGCCGACCACCAGGACGAGCTCGGTGGTGCGCCTGGTCGGCACCGGCCGGCTCGGCCCGGCGGCGGATCTCGGCACGGCGGAGGGTGTCGCCACGGACCGTCCTGGGGGTCGCGGTCTAGCGGGGAGGGTCCGGGCGCCGGTGCGGCGGCGCCCGTGTCCCGGTTCGTCACCCTAACGAGTGCTATCCGTATTTTTGACACTCCGCCACGGTGTGTCCGCCGATGCCCGAATCACCCGGGCCCGCCGATCCGCCCCCGGCCCTCACTCCGGCCGCCGCCCGGCCAGCGCCGCCACCCCCGCGCCGACCGCCGCCAGCAGGACGGCGGCGGCCAGCAGGCTCGGCCACGGCACCGCGACCCGGCCGGTCCGGGCCGCCGACACCAGCCCGCGCACCGCCGCGTTGGCCGGCGAGGCCGGCACCACCAGCAGCAGCGTGGCCAGCCCCAGCGCCGCCGGGATGCCGTACTGCGCGTGGACCAGCACCGGACGGTTCGCCACCGCCCCGGCCAGCACCCCCAGCAGCGCGCAGACCACGGAGGCCACCAGCCCGGCCAGCACCGCCGGCCCGGTCCCCGGTTCCTGCCGAACCCCCTGGCCGACCACCGGCCCGCTGGTCCACCAGACCGCCGCCACCTGACCGACCGCCAGAACCAGCGACACCGTCAGCGCCGCCAGCAGCGCCCCCAGGTGGACCCGGACCGGGCCCGCCGCCGCCACCAGGCAGGCCCGCGAGGCCGGCGGCTCCGCGCTCAGCGCACTGCGCACGTACCAGGCGCTCACCGGCAGCAGCACCCCCGCGCCGAAGCCGAGGCCGCCCAGCAGCGGGTCCCCCGCCGCCACCCCGACCACCAGCAGCACCGCGTACGCCAGGAACGGCGGCAGCCAGGCGTGCGAGCGCAGCAGCAGCTCCAGGTGGTACCGGGTCAGCGCACCGATCCGCGCCGTCACCGCTCCCCCTCCTCGCGCCGACGCACCGCCAGCACCCGGACGGCCGGGCGGCCCAGCAGCAGCCGGCGCAGCAGCGCGTCCGAGTGCGCGGCCGGCACCGCCAGCCGCACCGCCGTCCCGGCCAGCGCGGTGACCTCCGGCGCCCCCGGCAACGCCGTGGGCAGCGGGGCGCCGTCCGGGACGTCCACCTCGACCTCCATCACCGGGCCGCCCGCCGCCGGCTCCGGCACCCCGTCCTCGACCGGCCGCAGCACGCCGTCCGTACCGACCCGGTACGCGGCGCTGGTCAACCCGGCCAGCCGGGCCGGGTCGTGGTCGACGAACAGCACCGTGCCGCCCGCCGCCGCCCGCTCGGCGGCGGCCTCGTCCAGCACCGCCCGGGCCTCCGGGTCCAGCCCGGTCCACGCCTCGTCCAGCAGCAGCA
This sequence comes from Kitasatospora sp. NPDC056800, assembly GCF_042789775.1. Classification (NCBI taxonomy): domain Bacteria; kingdom Bacillati; phylum Actinomycetota; class Actinomycetes; order Kitasatosporales; family Streptomycetaceae; genus Kitasatospora; species Kitasatospora sp. NPDC056800. Next base: position 39,870 of record NZ_JBHUAL010000055.1, read on the forward strand.
CCCGCGCCTCGGGGAGCAGCGCCTGGGCGACCGCGACCTTCTGGCAGGTGCCCTTCGACAGCCGGCTCAACGGCGTGCCCGCCCGGTCCGCGACACCGAACCGGTCCAGCAGCTCCCCCGCCCGCCGCCGCGCCCGCTCCGCCGACAGCCCGTGCACCCGCCCCACCCGCAGCAGGTAGGAGGCGGCGTCGAAGGGCAGCGCCGGCGGGAAGCGCTCGGGCACGTACGCCGCCGGGCCGGGCCGCGCCACCCGCCCCGTGCTCGGCCGCTCGATCCCGGCGACCAGCCGCAGCAGCGTCGACTTGCCGCTCCCGTTCCGCCCGGCGATCCGCACCAGCTCGCCCGGCCCGACCGCCAGATCGACCCCACGCAGGATCCACCGCTCCCGCCGCCCGTACCGCTTGCCGACCGCCGTCAGCTCCATCGCTCCCCCGCTCCCGATCCGTCGCGAGAGGAAGGCTATCCAGGCCGCGTAAGACCGCTGTGAAAGCACGGATTCCCCAGCTGTGCGCCGGAGTTCGCGCCGGAGCTGGTTGAGGCACGATCCGGACTCGTTTCGCCATGGCGAACTGATGATCCCCAGGGCGTGTCCGACAATTGGCGTCGGATCAGGGCGCGGCGTCGGGGTGCGTGCATCGCAAGGCGGAGGAGGGAGTCCATGCGGAGCATCGGCGACCGACGACAACGCGGCGAGGTGCGTGCACCGGCGTCGCGCACCCGGCGGGAATTGTCGGACACGCCCTAGGATCGGCCGGGTGACTACCGGACGACGACCACAGACCAGGCTCGGCAGCCTGCTGGCAGCAGTGGCGATAACGGGCGCCTCGCTGCTCCTCGGCCTGCCCGCCCACGCCGACGAACCATCAGCCGGCGCCGCTCCCGCGACCAAGGAGGCGCCCCGGGTCGACCTCGTCCTGGACGTCAGCGGCTCCATGCGCGAGGCGGACATCCAGGGCAAGAGCCGCATCGCGGTGGCCCAGCAGTCGCTGAACGAGGTGATCGACGCGCTGCCCGCGGAGACCGAGTTCGGCATCCGCACCCTGGGGGCGAACTACCCCGGCAACGACAAGGCCCAGGGCTGCCAGGACACCAAGCAGCTGTACCCGGTCGGCAAGACCAACAAGGTCGAGGCCAAGACCGCCGTCGCCACCCTGCGCCCCACCGGCTGGACCCCGATCGGCCTGGCCCTGCGCGGCGCCGCCCAGGACCTCGGCAAGGGCGAGACCACCCGCCGGGTGGTGCTGATCACCGACGGCGAGGACACCTGCACCCCGCCCGACCCCTGTGACGTCGCCCGCGAACTCGCCTCCCAGGGCATCCACCTGGTGGTCGACACCCTGGGCCTGGCCCACGACGACAAGACCCGCCAGCAGCTGCTCTGCATCGCCAACGCGACCGGCGGCACCTACACCGACGTCCGCACCCAGGAGCAGCTCACCGACAAGGTGAAGCAGCTGGTCGACCGCTCCAACGACACCTACACGGTGACCCCGGTCAAGACCACCGGCACCGACAAGTGCGAGAGCGCCCCGGTGCTCGCCCCGGGCGTCTACACCGACCGCGAGAAGTTCTCCGAGCACCGCGTCTACAAGGTCCCGGTCAAGTCCGGCCAGGAGCTGCGCGCCTCGGTCAGCGTCGCCCTCGACCGCCCGGTGGCCCGGGACTACGGGGTGCTGCTCCAGGCCACCAGCGCGACCGGCCAGGAACTGGTCCGCGGCACCGACGCCGGCAGCAGCCGCACCGACGTGGTCTCCACCGGCCTGCGCTGGTCCACCGACGACTCCAAGGGCTACGTCACCGCGAGCCCCACGGCCACCAAGGACTCCAAGGAGAAGCCGGAGACCACGGTCTGCCTGGTCGTCAGCAACTCGCTGGCCCCGCAGGCCGGCGTGCTGGCCGACCCCGGCCTGCCGCTGGAGCTGACCGTCGACCTGGCCTCCGCCTCGCCCGCCCCGGAGGGCGCCGCGATGGGCCTCGGCCGCGGCTGGATCCTGCTGCTCACCCTCACCCTGGCCGGCCTGGCCTTCGGTCTGGTCTTCGGCTGGATCGCGCGCTGGCGGATCGCCGTCTGGCGGGAGAACTGACCATGCGTACGACGATCCGCGGCGCCCTCGCCGCCCTCGCCCTGCTGCCCGCCCTGGCCCTGAGCGCCCTGGGCGCCCCGGCCGCCTCGGCCGCCTCGCCGTCCCCCTCGGCCAGTGCGAGCGGCACGCCGGCCCCGGCCACCAAGGCCGGCACCTCCTTCCTGACCGCGGTCAACCTCTCGCCCAACCAGGACGCCAACGTCTCCGTCTCCACCGGTGACTACCTGTACTGGGCGTTCGGCGCCGCCGAGGGCCAGACCCCGACGGTCAACCTGACCGTCGGCCTGGCCCCCTCGGCCGACCGGCACGGCCCGCAGACCTGGTCCGTCGAGGTCTTCGACGGGCTGCGCCGCCGCCAGGCGTGCACCGCCGGCACCCAGAACGCCACCGCCGAGCAGAGCGCCGGCTCGCTGGCGCTGAACTGCACCCTGCGCGAGGTCCGGACCTGGGCCGAGCCGTGGTCCGGCGACCCGCTGCCCGGCACCTACTACGTGCGGCTGTCGGTCAGCGACGTCCCGCAGCCGGACCTCGGCCTGGCCTCCTCGGTGCAGCTGCACGTCGCCGCCAAGGGCGACGCGGACAACGCCCAGCCGGAGGGCGGCGAGCTGAAGGCCCCGCTGGTCCCGCCGGCCGGCGGCGGCGCGAGCACGGCCAAGGCGGCCGCCCCGGTGGCCCAGGAGGAGCACTGGTACACCGGCTGGTTCTCCGGCTGGAACAGCCGCTGGTACTGGACGATCGGCGGCGGCTTCCTGGCCGCGCTGGCCGGCATCCTCGGCTACCGGCTGACCCGGCACCCGCGCGGCCACCGGCCCGGCCACTACGGCGCCGTCCCGTCCCAGGGCTCCCACCAGAGCGGCCACTACACCGGCTCGGACCGCCCCTGACCCGCCCCGGAGGGCCGGCCGGACGTCGTTCCGGCCGGCCCACCCGCGGGTGGGGGGCCCCCGCGCCGCCGCGGGACAGGTGGTGTGCGACGTCGGGGGGGGCCGCGGCCGGGGGCCGCGTTGAGCCCCGCCCCCCCACCTGC
>NZ_JBHUAL010000056.1:0-3374 GCF_042789775.1 Kitasatospora sp. NPDC056800
GCCGCGCCACCACCGCCTCCCGGGGGCGCGGCCGGGACCCCCCCCCACGGGCGGGGGCCGGCCCTCTGGCCTTGTGCAGCAGACGACTTGGGGAGGGACGACGTGATCGCGGGAGTCCGCGGAGGGCTCGCAGCCGCCTGGGCCCGGCAGCGCTGGGCCGTGGCCGCGGGGCAGTTGCTCTGGTTCGCCTGCATGGCGATCGGGATCGCCTGCTCGGGCGGCATCGAGTCCGCCGTCCGCGTGGAACCCAAACCCGCCGGTCCGGGCCTGTGGCTCGAGGTCTTCCTCAACAACGCCAAGGTGGCCGCGCTGGCCTTCAGCGGAGTCGCCACCCTCGGCCTGACCACGGTCGCCTTCTCGCTGCTCTCCGGCCTCGGTGTCGGCGTGCTGATCGGGCACGCGTACACGCTGGGCGGGAGCCAACTGCTGCGGGCCGTCGGACCGCACGCGGTGCTCGAACTGCCGGCCCTCGGCCTCGCCGTCGCGGCCGGCCTGGCCCCGGTGCTCGGGCTGTCCCGCCGCCTGGTGTCCGGACGGGGCGCCCCGTTCAGCCAGCACGTGGTCGACGCCGCTGTCCTCTTCGGAACCTCGCTGGCCGCGCTCGCCGTGGCCGCGGGCGTGGAAACGTGGGTGAGCCCCCGATGACCTTGACCACCACGACGGAACACCGTCCCCTGCTCGATCCGGAGGCCGCGCCCGAAGGCCGGGACGACGGCCGGGCCGGGCGCCTGCGCCACCGCGCCGCCCTGGCGCTCGCCGTCCTCGTCCAACCCCTGGCCGGTCTCGGCCTCCTGGACCGCTACCGCGCGGCCGTCCTGGAGAAGATCCCCGACGCGGCACCGGGCGCGGTGAAGGCCGGCGTCTGGGCGGGCTGGCTGTTCGGATCGGTGCTCGGCGCGATCGGCGTGCTGCTGGCCGTCCTGCTCGCCGGCGCCGCCGCCTGCCGACTGGCCGGCGCCCGCTGGGAGGCGCCAGACCGCATCCGCCAACGTCTGGCTGCCCTGTCACCACCCAACTGCGCCAGGGCCGCGCCAAGGTCGCCGCCTACCGGATCACGACCACCCCGGCATCCCCCATCGCCCTGCGCCACCACCCTGTCGACGACGGCGAACATCCACGCCGACCTCACGAAACCCGCCGCGCGCGCAGCCTTCGACGCCATCGTCTGGATCCTCGACAGCACCGACCACACCGTCCTCGGCCACCCCGTCTGCCGTACCCAGCGCCCCTGGCGCCAGCGCCGGCAACTGCCCGCATACCAGCTGCCCCGACCAGAAGAACCAACCGCCCCTGGCCGATGTGGCCCGGTGACCACCGTGCGACCACCAGCCGACACCACAACAGAAAGAGCCGACACTCGGTTTCCCAAGTGCCCTCTCTCACAACCGACTTCACAGTCGGGACGACAGAATTTGAACCCGCGCCCCATTGACCCCCAGCCGGTGATAGCCATCGCTGCACGTCAGACGGTAGACAGCCCGCGCTGTTCGTTCACCGAGAGACACCTCAGGGACGGCGGCGATGGCGGCCAGAAACGTGTGAGCGAGCAGGGCAAGGGTGATATGCCGGTACCAGCCCACGTAGCGGCGCACTTCGTACTGGTCCAGGCCGCATTCGTTCCTGGCGCTCTGGAAGACCTCCTCGATCTTCCAGCGGCAGCCCGCGACGCGGACCAGGTCCGTGACGGTGGCCTCCAGCGGCGGGCAGGCGGCGGCCCAGTCGTAGAGGCACTCGCCCTTGGGCAGCCCCGGCGGACAGGCGCTGCCAGGCCTCGGGCGGGGCCTGTCCGATGAGGTGGTCGATGCGCGGGCCATGGACCTGCTGGGACCTGGGAACCGCTACCACGCAGGAGAGCTGGGCGTCTTCGAGGAAGCGGCGAAAGTGGGAGTTCTGATTGCAGGCGGAGTCGGCTGTGGCCCAGACGATGGGCAGGGCGAGGCCAGCGCGCGTGATCATGGTGCGGGCCAGCTCGCTCTTCGTCGCGAAGGCACGTTCGTCGGGGATGCGTGCGGCCCGGCAGCGTTCACGGTCATCGGTCCAGGACTTGGCCAGGTAGAGCTCCCGGTTGACCAGGGCGTGGCCGCGGCTGGTGGCGTAGGCGGCGAAGACACCAATCTGGCAATTCTCGGTGCGGCCGGCGATTGCGCTGAACTCCGGCGGAGACGGTGCCCTTCTTCACAAGGCCAGTGTCATCGATGATGAACACGCCCTCCGGGGAACCGAGTTGATCAGCGGCGTAGGCTGAGCCCTTGGCATTGGGGCAGGCGGAACACGCTCCGGCAGGCTGTCGGCACGATTCGCTAACCTGCGAGCATGCCCCTGAGTTCGTATAACTACCGCCTAGACCTTGGCAGAGTCCTCGATACCGAGGTGCCTCTCGGCCCCTTGGAAAGCGTCCCGCTGGTCTGCTTCACGACCCCCTCCAAAAACGGGTAGCTCCACGGGGAGGAGAACTGCGGCTCGCTCCGTTCCTCCCGTTCCGTCGAAGCGGTGACGTTGGGGCTGGGTGAGGCGGTGGAGCGGCTGTGCGGCACTTGCTCGTGGCAGATGCCGTCCGATGCACCGCTCGTGGTGTTCACCAGATCGGTTCGGAACGTGCTGTGGGCAGCCTCCTACACCGGCGCGGCCCCTTCACCTGACGTGGACTTCACCCCCTCCGACGAAGCTGACGCCGTTGCCGCACTTGCTCAGGGCGACTACCCCCCCGGAGAACGAGCATGACCAGGCGGAGTCGGACCGGTACGAGCACTCTCGTTTCATCCGTGAGCGCCACTACGGGCATTGGCGCCACCTCCACAGTTCCATGCTGGAGACCAACTCCGCCGTGGCAGCCCATCCATGGCTCGCAACATGGGCAAAGCCGATCCAGAACGCACTCACCACCGCGATCGAGTCCGAGCGGCGCTCCTTGCGGCGCTCGTGCGCCCCGACGCCTTGCTCGACTCCGCAGCCATTCACCAACTTGAGGCACCATCCGGTCTCGCTTCGGGAGAAGGGTTCGCAGCTCTGGGAGCCCAGGCCGCGCTGACACTACGCAGGGCCTGGTCTGACTGGGCCGACGCCGCCGCCCGCTCATGGCTGGCGCTCGAGGGCGACCGCTCCTCCGCGTCCCTGGTCCTGCACAACGCCTTCGGTCGGCGCCGCAAGGGCCGCGACGAGGCATACTCGGCGCTCAACGAACTGGTCGAGTCCTGGTGTGCGGAGGCCCGCTCCGTGGTCGCCACGTACCAGAAGGCGCCCCGACGGCTGATCGCAGTCTCGGTTCCGCCCACCTCGTTCGACAGCTACCACGGCCGCATCCGGGATCCGCTAAACCAATGGGAAGCGGGGGTCCTCGCCACCTACCAGGTGGACGCGAACTGGCCGGCGGGGAC
>NZ_JBHUAL010000056.1:3470-42363 GCF_042789775.1 Kitasatospora sp. NPDC056800
GGACGGTGGCTCTGCTCGTCCCTCAGCTGATCGCGGAGCGGCTCGCCTCCGACACCGATCTCGCCATGTCCGTCACGCCACTCGACACCGAGGAGGGGGACGGTGGCTCTGCTCGTCCCTCAGCTGATCGCGGAGCGGCTCGCCTCCGACACCGATCTCGCCATGTCCGTCACGCCACTCGACACCGAGGAGACGGGGCTGCCGCTCGACGCACTGCTCGTGCAACTGAGCTGTCCGACAGATCGTCAGCAGCAGCGGACGCCCGGCTGAGATCAGCGCACAGGCGGCGAAAGCGGCCCTGGCCGTCGACCGACAGGGGCGGCGAGATGCCGACCGTGAACTCCACGGATATCCAAGGGTCCGATGACCAGCTTTCACGCTGCCGATACCCGTCCCATTTCGCTAACTCGACATCTTGGGCGACCGCCGCCAACTGCCACCGGGGCTGGTGGATGATAGTGCAACTTCGTTCTGACTAAGAGATTTTGACGGTTTGCCACTCCAAAGAGTGAGGACTGTCGGTGGTGGCTGCTTCGATGCGAACTGTCCGAGAGATTCCTACCCAAGGAGGGTTTTCATGGAAGCGTTGTACGAGCGGCTGGCCGAGGCGGCGAGCGGGCTGTCGGCGGACGGTGCGATCAGGGTCACGGCCCAGTACGAGCCGGTGGCCGGCGTGGGGGCGCCGGTGGCGCCGCCGACTGTGAAGGTCAAGCAGATGATCAAGGATCCTGCGACGGGTAAGGAGAAGGAGGGCGACGGGCCGGGGCAGTTGTTCGAGGACCGGTGGGTTGGTGGGAAGGAAGTCCAGGTGGTGCTGCTGGATCAGCGGCAGTCGCAGGCGAACCGCTGTGAGACCGCGCTGCTGGAGGCCGTCGACCTGGGGGATGCGGTGGTGCCGCACCTGGCGCTGCATGTGACCGCGGAAGGCCGTGCGCTTCGGATGACGAACCTGGACGCGCCGCACCGTTCCCGCGATGCCTACTTCCGGGACGCGCTGGACGAGTCCGGTGTGAAGTTCGACGAGACGGACACGGGCCGGGCGCTGCATGACACGGGGACGGGGGACGTACGGGCCTTCCTGGAGTCGGCGCCGTCGGACCTGGTGTTCGGCCTGTGGGATTCGCACCGCAAGCGGCGGGTGCAGTTGAAGGTGCCGCGCACCTACACCTCGGAGATGGTGGGTCTGGATCCGCTGCGTGGGGTGCGGGCGGCGGGGCGTTTCGACAAGTGGAACTTCCCCGGCGACCAGGTGGAGCTGACCGCCGACGGCTGGAGGCCGGTCGAGGGCACGGGGAAGAAGGGCAAAGGGAAGGCGCTCAAGGCGTCGGCGGTCGGGCACGGCATGATCCCGCCGGTCGAGGGCATGGGCGGGGTGACGGTGCGCGCGATCGAGCGGAACGCGACGCTGGCCATGGCGGGCCTGAGGGCGCTGCGCTTCGGTGACGCGCCGAAGGAGTACGTGCGGGCGGGAAGGGCCCTGCTGGCGGCGCTGGCGCTGCTGGGGGACCGGCTGGCGTTCGCGGCGCCGGCGGTGCGGCTGCGCTCGGGCTGCGACCTGCTGCTGGTGTCGGAGCGGATCGAGTGGGTCGGCCGCGGGCGTGAGGGCGTGGCGGTGACGGAGCCGCTGGAGCTGGACACCGCGGGGCAGGCCCTGGAGCTGTTCGAGTTCGCGCGCATCCGGGCCGAGGAGGCGGGCCTCAAGTGGTCGAAGGAGCCGGTGCGGCTGCGGCCGAACACGCAGGTGCAGCAGGCGATCGAGCGCTCCTTCCGTCTGGAGGGCATCGGCGAGGCGGAAGGCGAGTAGAACGTCATGCCCTTCCACATCTCGGTGGAGCTGCTGGAGCCGCTCTACCAGGCAACCGCCATGGACGGCGAGCGCGCGGAGTGGCCGCCCCACCCGGCCCGCCTGTTCTGCGCGCTGGTCGCACACGCCGACCTCAAGGACACCGCGCACCGGATGGCGCTGACCTGGCTGGAGGCGCAGGAACCGCCCGTGGTCACGGTACCGGCCAGGCCGATGGAGGCGGAGCACCCGCGCGCGGCGTGGGTGGTGACCAACATCGTGGACCCGGCGAAGGTGACTCACGGCCTGTTGCCGGGACGCACCGCCGGCGGCGTCCCCCGGGCGTGGGCGCAGAAGACGCTGTCCGGCACGCGGGTGGTGTTCAGCTGGGCCGCCGAACCCGGGGACGAACTCGCCCCGGCACTGAAGGAACTCGCCTTGCGGGTGCCGTACTTCGGGCGCTCGACCGGCGCCGGGCTGCTGGACGCCTGGTGCGGCCCCGACGAGGCCCACGACGAGTGGCGGCGGCGCTGGAGGCCTGCCGCGAACGGGGAGTACCCGAAGGGATCGCGGCCGATTCGGATCCCCTACCGCGGCTATCTGGCGTGGCTGGAGGAGGCGTTCGAGGAGCAGCGGCCGTCGTGGAGCCAGGCGGTCACCCACCACTACCTCGACCCCGACCACACCGACCGGGACGAGGCTGCGGTGGCTGAGGGGCCGTTCGGTGACCTGCTGACGTTCTCGTTCGCCCCGGGCGTGGCGCTGGACCCGCGGTGGACGCTGGAGCTGACCGGCCGGCTGCGGGGGGCGGTGATGAGCACCCTGGAGGCGATGGGCCACGACGTCCCGGCGATGACCACGGTCCACGGCCACAAAAACAGCCCCGATGACCCGCGGCCGGTGGCCTACTTCGCGCTTCCGTTCGCCGGCCACCGCCACGCCGACGGTCGGCTGCTCGGCCTGGGCATCGCCCTGCCCCGCGAGATGCCGAAACACGACCGCAAGGCTCTGCTCGACGCGCTGCTCCACCACGACGGAGGGCTGTGCCAAATCCGGTTGGCGGACGGGGAACCGCTGGATCTGGAGCGGGTCAGTCCCGCCGACCAGGACTCGTGGCCGCTGACCGTCCAGCCATGGGCCTGGCAGGGGCCGTCGGCGGTGTGGACCACGGTGCTGCCGATGGTCCTCGACCGCTTCCCCAAGAAGAACGAGGAAGCCGCATGGGCGGACTCGATCGCGGCCAGCTGCATCGCGGCCGGGCTTCCCAAACCCGCGCGGATGCGGGTGAGCCCGCGCGCTGGCCTCGCCCCCGGAGTGCGAAACACGGACGGGTTCCAGCTCCGTCGAAAGGACAGGGAGCGGCCGCTGCCGAGCTGCCACGTGCGCCTGACCTTCCCAGTGCCGGTGTCGGGGCCGGTGGTGCTGGGCAGCAAGAAGAACTTCGGCCTGGGCCTGTGCCGCCCGGAGCCCGACTTCCAGGAGGACGACCAGTGACGGGAACCGAGTGGCTGCCGGTGATCGATGCGGGCGAGTTCCCCGCTTTCTTCCGCGAGGTCCACCACCACACCCACTGCCCCGACGGCGCCACGACCGCGACCTGCGACGGCTGCGAGGGCTGGGAGCCGTTCCCGTGGCAGAACGCCTACCTGGCCGCTGTGGCGGCCGGCGCGGACTGGCCTGACCTCGACGTCCCCACCGCGCTGGGCAAGACGACGTTCATCGATATCTGGCTCTTCCTCCTCGCCCGGCAGCACAGCTCCCACCAGCGCCAGGAACTGGGCCGCGGGCAGCGGACGGTGCCGCTGCGGCTGTTCTTCTGCGTCGACCGGCGCTTGGTGGTCGACCAGGCCCACCAGCACTCCGTCGAGCTGGCCGAGGCGCTCGCCGGGGCGCCGGCCGGTTCGGTGCGGGCGAAGGTCGCCGCCGCGCTGCGCGATCTCGGCGGCGGGGAGTTGCCGCTGGAGGTGGTGCGGATGCGCGGCGGCACCCGGTGGGAGTCGAACTGGGTGCGTAGCCCGGCTCAACCGTTGGTGGTGACGGCGACGGTGGATCAGTACGGCAGCCGTCTGCTGTTCCGTGGCTACCACACCTCCCCGCAGCGGGCTCCGATCGACGCTGCTCTGACCGGGCACGACGCCCTCCTCGCTCTGGATGAGGCCCATCTGTCGAAGGCTCTGCTGGCGACCGCCGCCGAGACCGCGCTCTACCAGCAGACGGCGGTGCGAGGGGAGTTGGCGGCGCGGGCGCTTCGGGTGGTGAGCCTGTCAGCGACCAGCGCCACCGGCGGCCGTCCCCGCCTGGGCATCAGTCAAGAGGACCGCGACCACCCGATCGCCGGGCGGCGGATCGCGGCCGAGCGCCATGTGACGCTGCTGGACGCCGGCGCCTGGTCGAAGAAGCCCGCGGAGGCGTTCGCCCTGGCGGCCGAGACCGGCCTGGCCGCCGTCCTGCCCGTCCTGCGGCTGCCCGCGGTCGCGGTGATCGCCAACACCATCGCCCACGCCCGCGCCGCCCACGAAGTGCTGGCTCGGCGCACCGACGTGGACGTGCTGCTGCTGACCGGCCGCTGCCGGCCCGCGGAGCGCGACCTGCTTGTCACCGGCCCGCTGGCTGAACTCCTCGACGGTGTCAGCCGGGACCGTGAACGCCCCCTCGTCGTGGTCAGTACCCAGACCCTCGAAGTGGGGATCGACTGCACCTTCGGGGCGATGGTCAGCGAATGCGGCGACTGGGCATCTGCCCTGCAGCGACTCGGGCGCCTCGACCGCCGCGGGGAACTCGGCCCCGTGCCCGCGATCCTCGTCCGCACCCACAACCCTGATGACCCGGCCCGCATCCCCGTCTACGGCCCGGCCGCCGCCAGCACCTGGCAGTGGCTCGCCGGGAAGGCCTCCACCCACGACAGCCAGGAGCCCGCCGAGCTGACCCCCCGCCTCCTGGACGGCCTGGTCCTCAACCCCGCCACCCTGCCCCGTCTGCTGGACGGCACCGACACCACCCCGCTCACCCGCGCCCGCGAACACATCCCCCCGGTTGAGCAGGTACGCCTGGGCGCCTTCGCCCGCACCAGCCCCATCCCCGTCCCCGACGAATCCCCCGCCCCTTTCCTCCACGGCCTCGACACCGGCCAGCCCGAAGTCCAACTCCTGTGGCGCGCCGACCTCCCCACCGACACCACCGACCCCGAGACCCTCGCCGAACACATCCGCACCACCCCCGTCCACACCGCCGAAACCCTCTCCCTGCCCCTCGCCGCGGTACGCCGCTTCCTCACCCAACCCCGCGCAACCCCCGACACCAGCGACCTCGAAGGCCCCGACGCCGACACCACCCCCGAACCCCGAAACCCACCCACCCGCCTGCGCACCACCGTCCTCCAACGCGAGACCGACGGCACCTGGACCACCCCACGCCTCATCCAAGACCTGAAGCCCGGCGCCACCCTCGTCCTGCCCACCACCGCCGGCGGCCACGACGCCTACGGCTGGACCGCCGACCCCGACACCCCCGTCCCCGACCTCGGCGACCACCCCACCGACAACACCCGCACCCCGCTACGCCTCGACCCGACCGTCCTGGCCAGCACCACCGGCAGCGACCCCGAGCAGTTCACCCCGATCATCAAGCAGGCCCACACCGACCTCACCACAGACCCCGACGACCCGGACGCCTTGAGCACAACCGAGGCGGTCCACGCCGCGATCACCCGGCTGCTCGACGCCCTGCCCACCGACGCCGCACACGACAGCCCCTCCCGGCACACCCCGGTACTGCGCCGGCGCCTGGAGACCCTGCTGGAGGTCCCCGACTGGCGCACCGCACGGGAGGCCAAGGAAGGGGTGGTGCTGATCGACCACGGTGGTCCGGGCCGGATCGTCCTCGTCCCACCCCGGCTCGCCGACGCCGGCCGCTACCGGGTCACCGTGGACGACGAGGACCCGGACGGCAGCAGCCTCACCCGCACCGTCACCCTCAAGCACCACCACCAGCAGGTGGGCGAACGCGCCCGCGTCTTCGCCGAGGCCGTCGGGCTGCCCGCGGACCTGGTCGAAGCCGTCGTGCTGGCAGCCCGGGCCCACGACTGCGGAAAACACCACCCGCGGTTCCAGTGCATGCTCTGCTCCGGTGACCGCCTGCTCGCCGAATCCCTGCCCGAACCCCTCGCCAAGTCCGGCATGGACCCCGCCGACCGCACCGCCCGCCGACGCGCCGCCCGCCTGGCCAACTGGTCCAAAGACCTGCGCCACGAAGCCCTCAGCGCCGCCGCCGTCCACACATGGCTCGCCACCGACCCCACCACCGCCCGAGGCCTCGACCACGACCTCGTCACCCACCTCGTCGCCGCCCACCACGGCTACGCCCGCCCGATGCTGCCCGCGTTCGCCGACCCCGAGCCGGTCCTCGTCGAGTGCACCATGCCCGACGACACCACCGTCACCGTTTCCAGCACGGTGATCGGCACCGACTGGATGGGCCCACGCCGATTCCGCGCCCTCAACCGGCGCTACGGCTTCTGGGGACTGGCTCTCCTCGAAACGGTCCTGCGCCTCGCCGACATCGCCTGCTCCGAAGAAGGCAGCTGACCATGCACCAGCTCGAACTCCCCGCCCTGCGCTCCGACGACCCGCTCGGCTTCCTCGCCGCCCTCGGGGTTCTCGAACTCACCACCGCCGCCCTGCCCACCGAGCCGTACCTCCACTGGAAGGGCCCGGCCGGCGCAGCCGTCCTCACCACCGACCAACCCCTCACCCTCGACACCCTCACCAAGCTCCTCACCAGCCACCTCCCGCCCACACCCACCCGCACCGCCGGGAAGCTTGCGGACGCAGCCGAGACGGAGGACGGGGAAGGCGAGGACACCGACACAGCCGACACCGAGGGGGAAGTCTGGGACTCCTTCCCGCACGTCCCCGGACTCCTGACCCGACCACGCGAGGACCCCACCGCCCCCAACGAAGCCCTGCGCATGCGCGTCGACACCGCGCACCAGGCGCTTCGCGAACTCGCCCAGTCCGAACGCGAGACGGGCGACCGCCGCGCCCGCTGGTTCGCCTCCCTGACCAACGTCATGTGCTTCGAAGACACCAAACCCAAGACCGGCAAGAACGACCCGCAGACCACGGAAGAACCGGGCTCCGCCACGGTGCGCCGCACCCCCGTCACCCCGCTGATCGCCGCCGCCGGCCAGATGACCATCACCGGCCTGATGCAGAAAGCCGTCCTCGGCTGCCACAAGGACCCGAGGCAGATCCGCTCGGCCCTGGACGGCTGGCGCCGCATCTCCGACTACGCCTCCGCGAACTTCGACCACCGCTCCCTCGGCGACGCCCACACCAACTCCGAAGGCAAGCCCTACCAACGCGGAGCCCCCGGCCCCACCTGGCTCGCCCTCCACGCCCTCGCCACCTTCCGCCTCACCGCCAGCGGCCGCATCCAAGCCGCCACCAGTTGGGACACCACCGACAACCGCGGCGCCCTACGCTGGCCCGCCTGGACACCACCACTCACCACCACCGACGTGACCGTCCTCCTCGAACACCCCGCCGTCCGTGCCACCGAACCCGGCACCACCCGCAACGCCGGCATGCTGACCAACCTCGGCGTCAGCGCCCTCTACACCGCACCCCGAACCGGCCTCAAACAATCCAACGGCCCCCTCGCCGCCAGCCGCCACCTCTGGCCCTGAACCCAACCCCCGGCCACCCCTTTAATGCCCGCACCTTGACAACCCCACAGCGCCAACACCGAGAAAACCGTCCCGGCCGGACACGACTTCGGAACCACAAGCACACACGAGAACACCCCATCGCGCCGAAGCGAGAAGTCCGAATCACCCCAAATGGCACCCACGTATGCACTGCAGCCAACCCGCCGAACCACCAGACCAGCAGCTCAACCGCCGTCGCTCCGCACCATCCCGGTGCGGCACCATCGCAGCGACGTGATCGTGGTGACCACCGCCATCACCGGCCTCGTCGCTCCGCACCATCCCGGTGCGGCACCATCGCAGCACCGTCAGCAGACGGTTCACCAGGCGGACCCCCGGGCGTCGCTCCGCACCATCCCGGTGCGGCACCATCGCAGCTCTACTGCTCTGCGTTTCAGGGAAGCCAGGACGAGAGTCGCTCCGCACCATCCCGGTGCGGCACCATCGCAGCTCCGTCGGGTGGTGAGGGGTGGCCGGGTGGCGCTCGTCGCTCCGCACCATCCCGGTGCGGCACCATCGCAGCTCTACTGCTCTGCGTTTCAGGGAAGCCAGGACGAGAGTCGCTCCGCACCATCCCGGTGCGGCACCATCGCAGCCCCGACGACACCCCCGTGTGCGGTAACTGTGTGAAGTCGCTCCGCACCATCCCGGTGCGGCACCATCGCAGCCTGAGCGCCCGCTTCGTGCCGCGTCGGACCCTCCGTGTCGCTCCGCACCATCCCGGTGCGGCACCATCGCAGCACGGTGGCGGCGGCCGGGGCGCGGTGCGACGACAGCGTCGCTCCGCACCATCTGGGTGCGGCACCATCGCAGCAGCCAGATCTTGACGGCTGCGCCCGCGCGGGGCACCCATCGCTCCGCACCATCTGGATGCGGCACCATCACAGCTTCGCCGAGGGCGGCGGCTCCATCAAGGCAGTCTGGTTCCTCCACACCTCGTCGGTGCGGCACCATCGCACTCCAGGATCGTCCCGGACGTCTCCACGTGCCGGGTCGCTCCGCACCGTCCCGGTGCGGCACCATCGCAGCTCGTTGGTCCAGCGCAGGACATCCCACTGCCGGCTGGTCGCTCCGCACCATCCCGGTGCGGCACCATCGCAGCTCGCCGCGGATCGCGGAGCCGCCCTGCTGCGCAGTCGCTCCGCACCATCCCGGTGCGGCACCATCGCAGCTGTCTGATGGACGAGTGCCATCACTGGGTTGGATCGAGTCGCTCCGCACCATCCCGGTGCGGCACCATCGCAGCGGCGGTGGCGCTCAAGGTGGTCTCCGATTCTCCGTGGGTCGCTCCGCACCATCCCGATGCGGCACCATCGCAGCGGGATCAGGTGCGGCTGAACCGGAATCGTCCCCTGATCGCTCCGCACCATCCCAGTGCGGCACCATCGCAGCTGCCCCGACACTGGCTTCGGAGACCCGCGCAAGTCGGAGGTCGCTCCGCACCGTTCCGGTGCGGCACCATCGCAGCCCTCCGACGTAGAGGCTTCCCGGCCCCGTATGCTCGTCGCTCCGCACCATCGCGGCAAGGGCGACCTTGACGGCCTCGTCACTGCTGGCCGCGAGTCGCTCCGCACCACCTTGGTGCGGCACCATCGCAGCACGATGCTGGCGGCTGCCGTCAGCGGGGTGAAGGGTCGCTCCGCACCATCCCGGTGCGGCACCATCGCAGCATCATGTCGGTGACGTTGCAGAAGCGGCTGAACCGGGATCGCTACGCACCACCCCGGTGCGGCACCGTCGCAGCATCCAGTGCTGGAACCCGCGGACCGCCAGGACCGCATCGTTCCTCTGCACCTCACCAGTGCGGCTTCACCGCAGCCACAGAACGATGTCGGCGGGCCGGCCCGCCGTAAGCGGACCTCCGCACCATTTCGGTGCGGCACCATCGCAGCGCCCACCCCACGAGTCCGCTGCTCTGGACGCGCTCGTCGCTCTGCACCTTCCCGGTGCGGCACCATCACAGCAGCACGGGCGTGGTGAACATCGACATCCCGGCCGTCGTGGCTCCGCGCCGTGTCGGTGCGGCACCATCACAGCTACCGGGCAGTGGGCGTGCACGGGTACCCGAAGACGGATTCCTCCGCACTTCACCAGTGCGGCACCATCGCAGCATGTCCCACCGGTACATGTCCCGACGGTCCAGCGGGGTCGCTCCGCATCTACCCGGTGCGGCACCATCACAGCGACACAGTCGAGGAAGCCCTCGCCGTGGCCCGCGAGTTGCTCCGCGCTGCCCTCCTGCGGCGCCATCGCAGCATGTCCGCGCAGGCCGCGCACGCGTCCGGGTCTTGGTCGCTCCGTACCTCCCTGCTGCGACACCATTGCAGCCGGCAGTTCGTCACCACGATCCCTCCGCCCGAGCCGGAGGCCCTCCACACCTGACCAGTGCGGCACCATCGCAGCGCCTCGCCACCGGTTTCGTCTTCCGCTCAGACGCGCCAGTCGCTCCGCACCATCCCGGTGCGGCACCATCGCAGTGTCTCGACCACTCAGATGGCCGGCCGTCAGTACGGGCATCGCTTCGCACCGTCCCGGTGCGGCACCATCGCAGCGAGGGCACCGCCGCTACCGAGGGCGTGCCGACGCCCGGTCGCTCCGCACCATCCCGGTGCGGCACCATCGCAGGGCTCCCCCTCGCACCGGAAAGTCCGCCCTTTTGGGGCTGGCGTCACTCCGCACGACCCCGGTTCGGCACCATCGCAGGGCCGACTGCTCCATGGTGATGGACACCAGCGGGGCTCGTCGCTCCGCACCATCCCGGTGCGGCACCTTCCTCTGCCCATGGGCCGGCTCCGCTGCACCGGGACTCACCGGCCAGCGCTCCGCGGACTCCATGCTCGTGGTCGTCGGGTCGGTCCCCCTCGCGCCGTCTAGGCAATGGTCACCGTCTGTAGACGGTTGCGAGCCACGGACTGGCCTGATCCGAGCTCACGGAGGCGTCCGGAAGGTCCCGGGCGACGCCTCCGACGCGAGGTCACGAAATCGTCTGACGTCTTGACAGATTCGAGGACGGCCGCCCAACTGCCTGAAAAGATGGCTGGATTGCGTCATGGGGTGTCGAAAAACCGTTGGTCACGATTTGATATCGGTCACTGTGGGTAGTCAATTTCAGGGTCGGGAACGCCGCCAAGAGGGGGCCCCACCCCCCGGATTCGACCGGTTCGGAGCCACTCGGTCCCCATCTGGCCCCCCAAGCGCATACGAACGAACGCTCATGGAATCTGACGCCATGTCACGCAAAAGGCCGCTGACCTGGGCGTTAACCCGGCCAACGGCCTTTCCGACTCACGTCGGGACGACAGGATTTGAACCTGCGACCCCTTGACCCCCAGTCAAGTGCGCTACCAAGCTGCGCCACGTCCCGTGGTCTCGGTGCCTGCAGCGGGGCCTGGGGGGCTCTGCTGTGGGCTTCTCGACCTTGTCTCCGGTTGTCCCGGCGACGTGGAAAACAATACAGCACGTCGGGGGGTGCTCGCTGCCAGGTTCGGGGGGTGGGGTGGGTCAGGGGGTGGGGTGGCGGGCGTCGTAGGTGAGGAAGGCGGGGCGGCGGGCGGCGAGGAGGAGGACGGCGGCGACGCAGGCGAGGCCGCCGGTGATCACGGAGGTGGCGGGGTTGGTGAGGGCAGCGACGGTGCCGGACTCGAAGTCGCCGAGGCGGGGGCCGCCGGCGACGACCACGATGAAGATCCCCTGGAGGCGGCCGCGCATCTCGTCCGGGGCCGCGACCTGCATCATCGTGTTGCGGAAGATCATGCTGACGGTGTCGGCGCAGCCCGCGACCGCGAGCAGCAGGAGGCCGAGCCAGAGGTTGTGGAGGGCGCCGAAGGCCGCGATGGCCAGGCCCCAGGCGGCGACGGCGGCGAGGACGGCGACGCCCTGGCGGTGGACGCGGCCGACCCAGCCGGAGAAGAGCGCGCCGATCAGGGCGCCGACGGCCGGGGCGGAGACCAGCAGGCCGACGGTGCCGGCGTCGCCGCCGTAGAAGGTGACCGCGATGGCCGGGAAGAGGGCGCGCGGCATGCCGAAGACCATCGCGGCCAGGTCGGCGAGGAAGCTGGTGCGCAGGTTGGGCTGCTCGCGCAGGAAGCGGAGGCCGTCGAGGACGGAGGCGCGGCCCTTGCGCTCGCCGAGCGGCCGCATGGCGGGCAGGCGCCACATCGCGTAGAGGGTGCCGGTGAAGGCGACGGTGTCGACCAGGTAGGCGGCCTGGGATCCGTAGGCGCCGATGAGGACGCCGCCGAGCATCGGGCCGACGGTGAGGCCGAGGTTCATGCTGACGGTGTTCAGGGCGTTCGCCGCCGGGAGCTGGTGGCTGGGCACCAGGCGGGGGATCATCGCGGAGCGGGCGGGCGAGCTGATCGCGAAGAAGCCGGCCTGGACGGCGACGGCGGCGTACAGGACGGCGACCAGGCCGAGGCCGGCCAGCGCCTGCGCGGCCAGGGCGGCGGAGACGACCGCCAGACCGGCCGAGCCGAGCAGGCCCAGCCGGCGCCGGTCGACGGTGTCGGCGATCGCGCCGCCGTAGAGGCCGAAGGCGACCAGTGGGACGAGGGAGAAGATGCCGACCAGGCCGGTCGCGAAGGCGGAGCCGGTCAGGTCGTAGACCTGGACGGAGACGGCGACGGCCGTCATCTGCTGGCCTATGGAGGAGACGGCCTGCCCGGCCCAGACCCGGCGGTAGTCGGGGTGGTCGCGCAGCGGGCTGAGGTCGGCGAAGGCCCGCCGGTACCAGGGTGAGCCGGCGGCTACCTCCGGCCCGGGTCCGTCCCCTGCCCCGGGTCCGTCCCCTGCCCCGGGTCCGTCCCCCGGTCCGGGTTCCGGTTCGGGTTCGGGATCGGCGGCGGAGGATGCGGGGGACGGGCCGGGCGCGGGGGACGGCGTGGAATGTTGATTGTTCGACATAGTCCCTCATGCTCCGCTCCGCCCCCGGACGGCCCCGCACCGGGGCCGCCCCAGCGAAAGCCCGCCCCCGCCCGCGACGCCCCGGCCCCACCCGCGAGGCCCCCGCTACCGGCTCAGCACCTGCCTCTCCCCCGCCTCCACCGCGAAGTCCAGCCGGTTGCCCGGCGGCGGGAACGGGCAGATGAAGTGGTCCGAGAAGGCGCACGGCGGCAGGTAGGCCCGGTTGAGGTCGAGGACTGTACGACCCTCGGCGTCGGGCGCGGGCAGGGTGATGAAGCGGAAGCGGTAGGTGTCGATGCCGCTGGTCGTGTCCGCGATCACGCCGCTGAGCCGATCGCCCGACCGGCTGACGGTCAGGGTGCGGTGCTCGCCCGCCACCGTGAAGGCGATCTGCCCGGAGACGGCCAGCGGGCGCTCCCGGCCGTCGGCGTTCGGCACGATGACCGACCGCGCGTCGTCGTCCTCGAACGGGGTGAAGACGGCGGGCACGGCCCACTCGGGCGCGTACGGGAAGGCGGAGATGCCCGCGAACGCCGTCCGACGGGGTGCGGCCGGGTCGAAGACCCGCAGGGCCAGCTCGCCCTCGCGCTCGATCGGGACGAGCAGCAGGTCTCCCAGGACGGCGGTGTCGGCCGCCGGGTCGCTGTCCGGGCGCAGCAGCGCCTCGCCGTCCACCGGTGCGTCGGCGCCGTCGACCGTGATGCCGTCGGACGCCGCCGCCCGGACCCGGACGCCCTCGGCGTCGGACCACCAGCGCCCGGGCAGGCCGGGGATCTCGGCGGGCTCGGGCTCCAGCCAGTGCGTGCCGGTGAGTGCGAGCTGGCCGTGCTGCGCGCTCACCGACGCCGCCCGGCCGTCACTCCAGTGCTTCCAGTCCTCCGCGGCCGTCTCCGTCATCGGTCCACCCTCCCGGTCGGTCCGTGGACGGCCCGCTGTTCGGGCCGCCCGTCCTGCGTCATCCACAACACCATCCGCGCAGACGGATCATTCCCGTCGGCCCGATGTCGCCGAAACCGCAACACGGCGGCAACGCGCCGACACCGGGCACAACACGGGGCACCACTCCGGCCACACACCTACCCCTCGCGGCGCTTCAGCGGACGGAACAGCCCCTCCTGCACCACGGACACCACCAGCCGGCCGTGCCGGTCGAAGATCTGCCCGCGGGCCAGGCCGCGCGCGCCGTGCGCGATCGGGGACTCCTGCTGGTACAGCAGCCAGTCGTCCGCCCGGAACGGCTGGTGGAACCACATCGCGTGGTCGAGCGAGGCCATGTCGAAGCTCCGCTCGCCCCACAGCGGCTCGACCGGGGCGCGGACGGCGTCCAGCAGCGTCATGTCGCTGGCGTAGGTGAGGGCGCAGACGTGGATCAGCGGGTCGTCCGGCAGCGGGCCGTTGGTGCGCAGCCAGACACCGCTGCGCGCCTCGACGCCCTCCAGCTCCTCCTTTGTCCAGCGCAGCCGGTCGACGTAGCGGATGTCGAAGGGCTGGCGGCGGCTGATGAACGGGGGCAGCTCGCCGAGCCGGGAGCCGACCTCGTCCAGGGCACTGGGCAGGTCCTCGGGGGCGGCGACGGGCGGCATCGGGTACTGGTGCTCGATGCCGGCCTCCTCGGGTCTGTGGAAGTCGGCGGTGAGGGCGAAGATCGACCGGCCGCCCTGGATGCCGAGCACCCGACGGGTGGTGAAGGACCGGCCGTCACGGATCCGGTCGACCTGGTAGACGATCGGCACGCCGGGGACCCCGGGGCGCAGGAAGTAGGCGTGCAGCGAGTGGACCGGGCGCTCGTCGTCCACCGTGCGCCCCGCCGCGACCAGCGCCTGCCCGGCGACCTGGCCGCCGAACGTCCGTTGCAGCGCCTCCTCCGGGCTGCGCCCACGGAAGATGTTGAGTTCGATCTGCTCGAGGTCGAGCAGATCGACAAGGTCGTCGACGGGGGTACCCATGGGCACGTTTCCTCTCCGGACTCCGAACAATTCTCCAGCTCAATCGAATCCTTTGGCGACCCGGGTCATTCCCGCGCAGCGGTCCGGAACGCCCAGTTCACTCGAACGAGTAGGCGAGCCGACGAGCAGGTGACGGACGGGACGGCCCGGGCGGCCAGGAGGCCCCCACCGGCCGCACGACCTCCGGCTACGCCCCCAGCCCCGACTCCCGCACCGTGATGTTGAGCCGCCCGAGCAGCCCCAGCGCCGGATCGGCCGTCCCCGCCAGCGTCCGCACCACCCCGTGGTACGCGAACCGGGCCGGGCCGCCGAACACCAGCAGGTCGCCGCTGCGCAGCTCCAGGTCCGTCCACGGCCGGGTCCTGGTCTCGGTGTTCCCCAGCCGGAAGACGCAGCCATCGCCCAGCGAGAGCGAGACCACCGGCGCGTCCGCCCGCTCGTCGCGGTCCTGGTGGAGGCCCATCTTCGCGCCGTGCGCGTAGTGGTTGACGATCGCGATGTCCGGCGCGTACGACGCCGCCCCCGCGACCTCCCCAAGCGCGGCCCCATACGCCTCGGCGACGGCCCTGCGCGCCAGGTCCCCGAGCAGCCGCGGGAACGGCTTGACGGGCGCGCCGTCCTCGGCGACCTCCCGGTAGCCGTACGGGTACCAGTGCAGGCCGAGGCTCACCATCCGGACGGACATCATCCCGCCGGTGGGCATCCGCACGGCGTGCAGACCGGCCGGCGGGCGGGCCCACTCCCGACAGGCGGCGACCAGGCGCCGCTGCGCGTCGAGGTCCAGCCAGCCGGGCAGCAGGACGGCGCCGGGGGCCGGCTCGGAGCGCTCGCGCGCGGCCGGGGACCCACCCGGATCACCGAACAGCTCGCCCTGGATCACCCCACCATCCTCCCGCACCGCGCCCGCCTGGGCCGACCCGCGCCCACTCGGGCCCAGCCCCGCGCCCAGCCCGGCCGCCGCCGACGGCGGGCGCACCCCCGCGCGACCCCGACTCCCGCCCGCGGGAACGCCGACGGCCGCTCCCCCGGCCGGCGGAGGAACCCGCGCGGCGGAGAAGCGGCCGTGAAAGCCGTGCACATCGGTACGCACATCCGTACGTCGACACACCGACAGCCGACGCACCGACAGATCAGCGCATGAACAGATCGGCACATCGGCACCCGGTCGGGCACCGGCACGGTGAGCCCCGGGCAGCCGACGCCGGCTGCGCACGGGGCCTCACGTGCTCGAGGAGGCCTCAGCTGGGCAGACCTCAGATGCTGAGGGTCTGGCCCGGGAAGATCAGGTCCGGGTTGCCACCGATGACCTTGGCGTTGTTCTGGTACAGGTCGTGCCAGTCCAGGCCCTGCGCGGCGGCGATGGAGCTCAGGGTGTCACCGGCCTTGACGGTGTAGTCGCCCTTGGCGGCCGGCTTGGCGTCGTTCGAGCGGTTCCAGGACTTGGCGCCCTGGTCGGCCTTCGGCGCGGACTTCTGGGCGTCGGCCTTCGGGGCGGCAGCCTTCGGCGCGGCGGCGTCGTTCTTCGGCGCGGCCTGAGCCTTCGGCGCGGCCTGGGCCTTGGGCGCGGCCTTCGGGGCCTCGGCCGGCTTGGCGGCGGGCTTCGGGGTCTGCGCCGGCTTGGCGGCGGTCGAGCCGGCGGCGGAGCCCGCCGAGGTGTCGACGGCGGCCGGGGCGCCGCCCTTGGTCAGGCCGGCCTTGACGGAGCAGACGGGCCAGGCGCCCGGGCCCTGCGAGGCGAGGACCTTCTCCGCGACGGCGATCTGCTGCGCCTTGGTGGCCTGGTTGGCCTGCGACGCGTAGGCGGTGCCACCGAACGCGGCCCAGGTGCTGGAGGTGAACTGCAAACCGCCGTAGAAACCGTTGCCGGTGTTGATGGCCCAGTTGCCGCCGCTCTCGCACTGGGCGACGGCGTCCCAGGTGGAGACGGAGGCGGCGGAGGCCGAGGTGGCCGTGACGAGGCCGGCCACCGGCAGGGCCGCGACAGCGGCGCCCGCCACGACAGCCATCCGAACGCGGTTGCGCTTGGTGGCGGTGGAGGTGGTGGCAGCGGCGGTCTCGTTACGGAAGGTCATGAGGTTCCTCTCGACAGCCCCGGGCGGGCATGCGGAACCAGACCCCGGGAAGGGCCGTGATCACTCGCTGCGTCCGTCGGGCGGCCGGGCACGTGTCGGACGTGCCGCTTGCCGCCCCGGCCACCCAGCCGCTCGCCGACGACGTGTTCGAGCGATCGCGTCGGCGGGCACCTGCCACGCCCGGCGGACCGGGGGGCTGTGCGTCGGGGGTGAACCCGGGTGGCGCTCGTTGCGCCGTCCAAGAAGCTACGAGCCGATCAACGGGGAATCCAAAACTTCGACGGTCTGCCCAGCTCAGCCAAGGGTTACCGGCGGTAACGACCATGCAATCATGCCCGAATTGTCCGCTTTAACCATCGATTCCTAGATCAAACATCCGGACTCCGTGACTCACCTCACTGTTTGATTCCGGCAGTCCCGGCACCGACATCGACAGATTGCGACCACGAGAACACGCGGTGCGGTCGGATCCGAGGCAATTCACGTCAGCCTCCAGGGGCACCCGTGACGCCTGACACAAGGGCCCGTTGGGCATGGCGACCTCTCCGTGTCCGCCCCAGCACCCCATCCACACCCATCCGAGGAGACCCTGTGCCGCGCATGCTCGACGTCAGCGACGAGGTCCGGTCCGAGATCGGCGACGACGAAGCCGACCGCCTGCTAGGTGGCGACCGCGCCCCCGACGGCTACGAGTGCACCTCCTGCCGGACCCCCGGCGACACGCACGTGGAGCCCACCAGCACCGTGCTGTTCGTCGGCGACGAGACCGCCGTCCTCGCCTTCGCGCACGCCCGCTGCATCCCCTCCCAGGTCGTCCCGGTCTCCGAGGAGCAGCTGGCGGGCGCCGTCCGCAGCATCAGCCAGACCCAGCCCGGCGGCCCGGACCTCGCCGTCCCCGCCGCCGTGCCGAGCGCCCCCGCGCCGACCCCGGCCGCGCCCGTCGGCCCGGCCCCGACCCAACCGGCCGCCCCCGGCCAGGCCGCCATCCTCGGCATCACCTGCGGGCTGGTCCTGCACGGCAAGGTCGGGCACGCCTCGCTGGTGGTCGAGCCGACCGGGCCGGTCGGCCGCCCCGGCAGCACCTCGGGCGAGGACGAGTTCCTCGACCTGCTCCAGGACGCCGGCTTCCAGCCCGTCACCGACCTGGACGAGACCCCGGACCAGCTGCCCGGCTGGTCCGTCCTGGTCGCGATGGGCAAGCTGCACGCGATCCTCCAGCCCGCCGCGGCCGGCGGCAGCACCGGCTGGTGGCAGGCGCACCAGCCGCTCCAGGTCACCGACGCCTGGCGGATGGCCGCGAGCCAGCTCTCCGAGGTGACGATGTACGCCGTGCCGGCCGGCATGGTCGGCCGGCAGCCCCGCGAGGACCTGCTGCGCCAGGCGCTGGAACGGGCGGTGGCGCTGGGCCAGGTGGTCGCCGCCTCCCTCCCGCTCGCCGGCACCTGATCCGGCTCCGCGCCCCAACCCGCCGGACGGCCGCCTCCCACCCCACGGCAGCCGTCCGGCGGGCGCACGCCCGCGACACCCAGCCGCGCGCCATGCCCGGGAACACCCCGCCACACCCGCCCGCGCCCTGCGCTCCCCGCTTCACTCCGCCGTGCCCGCGCCCGCCCCGGCGTGCCCACACCCCGCCCGGCGCGCGCACCCGTTGCGCACTCCGGCGTGTAGGTGCACCCCCGCCCCCAGGGCCCGCATCCCCCGCCCCTCTCGCTCGTTGGCCCCTACGTGTACAGCTACGACGTCTCCGCGTCCCCCGGCCGGTCCGCCAGCGCCTCGCGCTCGATCCCGGGCATGCGCCCCTCGTACGACGCCGAGCACCCGCACTCCGCGACGCCGATCTACGACGAGCTGTACTCCGAGTACCGGCGCCTCTTCCGCGCCCTGCCCGGTGACCGCTCGAACGAGGAGGACCTGAAGTTCACCGGCTTCGCGGTCCGCGACAGCTACCCGCTGCACGGCGAGCAGCGCCCGTACCCGCCCCAGCAGCAGACCTTCCACACCCTCCCGGGCCAGACGCCGGGCCTCCCCCAGTTCATGCCGGGCTCCCAGCACCACGGCTCCGGCCCCACCGGCGGCCAGCAGCACAGCCACAGCGGGGGCCACACCGGCGCCCACGCCACTCCCCACAGCAACTCCCACACCGGCAACCACACCGGCGGAGGCCACCCCGGCACGCACGCCGGAAGCCACACCGGCCGTCACACCAGCAGCACCCACCCCGGCACCCACAGCACCGGCCACCACCACGGCCACCACCCCGAGTCCCCCACCGGCGACAACCTCGGCCCCGCCGCCCCGGCCCCCGTCCAGGACCAACCCGCCGTCCCCACCGCCCAGTTCACCGACGGTCAGGGCTGGGTCGCGGCCGGCTACCTGGGCGCGGCTCCGCACCCGATGCCGGTGCCCGCGCCCGCACCGCCAGCGCCGCCCGCGCCCTCCCCGATGATGGGTACGGCCACCGGTCTCGCCCCCGCGCCGTCCAGTGGCGGCCGCCACCGCCAGATGCTCTCCCTCCCCCCGGGCCCCACCGTCGACCACCGCTGACACCCGGCCCGCACCCCGGACCGCACCCCGGACCGGCCCCGACCGGGAAACCCACCCCGGACACGCCGGAGGGCCCCGCCACCACCGTGGCGAGGCCCTCCGGCCGTCGGTCGGCGGACCGACCGGTCCTACCGACTGCTGCTGCTCCTACTACTTCTTCTTGCGCTTCTCCCGGACCCGCACCGAGATCGAGATCGGCGTCCCGACGAACCCGAACTCCTCGCGCAGCCGGCGCTCGATGAAGCGCCGGTAGCCGGCCTCCAGGAAGCCCGAGGCGAACAGCACGAAGCGCGGCGGACGGGTGCCCGCCTGGGTGCCGAACAGGACACGCGGCTGCTTGCCGCCGCGGATCGGGTGCGGGTGGGCGGCGACCAGCTCGCCGAGGAAGGCGTTCAGGCGCGCGGTCGGGATGCGGGTCTCCCAGCCCTCCAGCGCGGTCTCGATCGCCGGGACGAGCTTCTCCATGTGCCGGCCGGTCTTGGCCGAGACGTTGACCCGCGGGGCCCACTGCACCTGGACGAGGTCGCGCTCGATCTCGCGCTCCAGGTAGTAGCGGCGCTCCTCGTCGAGCTGGTCCCACTTGTTGTAGGCGACGACGACGGCGCGCCCGGCCTCGACGGCCATCGAGATGATCCGGGTGTCCTGCTCGGCGAGGGTCTCGCTGGCGTCGATCAGGACGACCGCGACCTCGGCCTTCTCCAGCGCGGAGGAGGTGCGCAGCGAGGCGTAGAAGTCGGCGCCGGCGGTCAGGTGGACCCGGCGGCGGATACCGGCGGTGTCCACGAACTTCCAGGTCTTGCCGCCGAGGTCGATCATCTCGTCGACCGGGTCACGGGTGGTGCCGGCCAGCTCGTTGACGACGACCCGCTCCTCGCCGGCGACCTTGTTCAGCAGGCTGGACTTGCCGACGTTGGGCCGGCCGATCAGCGCGATGCGGCGCGGGCCGCCGGGGGCGGCGTCGCCGAAGGTCTGCGGCGGGGCCTCGGGCAGCGCGTCCATGACGGCGTCCAGCAGGTCGCCGGAGCCGCGGCCGTGCAGGGCGGAGACCGGGTACGGCTCGCCCAGGCCCAGCGACCACAGGTAGGCGGCCTCGGCCTCGGTGGAGGGGCCGTCGACCTTGTTGGCGCACAGGACGGTCGGCTTGCCGGCCCGGCGGATGATCTTGATCAGGGCCTCGTCGGTGTCGGTGGCGCCGACCTTGGCGTCCACCACGAACAGCACCGCGTCGGCCTGCTCGATGCCGAGCTCGGCCTGGGCGGCCACCATGGCGTCGATGCCGAGGACGTCGATCTCCCAGCCGCCGGTGTCGACCACCTTGAAGCGGCGGCCGTTCCAGCTGGCCTCGTACGTGACCCGGTCGCGGGTGACGCCCGGCTTGTCCTCGACGACGGCCTCGCGGCGGCCGATGATGCGGTTCACCAGGGTCGACTTGCCGACGTTCGGGCGGCCGACCACGGCCAGCACCGGCAGCCGGACGTGCGCGCCGCCGTCCTCGGCGTCGAAGCCGTCGAGGTCGATGCCCTCCTCGGCCGCGAGGGCCATGAACTCGGCGTAGTCGGCGGCGTCCAGCCCGCCGTGATCGGCGGTGTCGTGCTCTGCGGTCATGTTCGTCTGTTCCGTTTCCCGGCCCGGCCCTTCCCAGGGGCGTGCCGTGCGTACCTGCCCCGCTCGGGGCAGCGCGATGGTTTCCGCCGCGGCGCCTCGACGGCCCGCGGTTCGTTCAGTGGGTCGGACCGGCCTCCACGGCCGCTCCGGTACCCGGTCGATCAGCGCCGGTCCGACGTCCGGTCGGCCGATCAGCCGATCAGTCGGTCGGACCATCGGCCGATCAGTCGGTCAGACCGACGACAGCCCGGCCCGCTCCTCCACCAGCCCGGCGATCCGGTCGATCACCTGCTCCAGGGTGAGCTCGCTGGTGTCCACCAGCACCGCGTCCGCGGCCTGGGCCAGCGGGGCCGTCTCCCGCGAGGAGTCGGCGGCGTCGCGGCGCGCGAGGTCGGCGGCCATCGCGGTGATGGTCGCCTCGTCCACGCCCTTGGCCCGCAGCTCGGCCGCCCGGCGCGCGGCCCGGGCCTCCACGGAGGCGGTCAGGAAGACCTTGACGGTGGCCTGCGGGAACACCACGGTCCCCATGTCCCGGCCCTCGGCGACGATGCCGCGCTCGGCGACCTCGGCGCAGCCGCGCTGCAAGTCCACCAGTCGGGACCGTACGGCCGGCACCGCGGACACGGCGCTGACCTTGGCGGTCACCTCGGGGCCGCGGATCGGGCCGGACACGTCCTGGCCGTCCACCGTGATGGTGGGGCCGTCGGCGTCCGTCCCCGACACGATGACGGGCTTGCCGCACGCGACGGCCACCGCCTCCGGGTCCTCGACGTCGACCTCGTTGACCAGCATCCACCAGGTCATCGCCCGGTACATGGCGCCGGTGTCCAGGAAGCTCAGGCCCAGCCGGGCGGCGACCGCCCGCGAGACGGTCGACTTGCCGGAGCCGGAAGGTCCGTCGATGGCGACGACGACCGGGGCGTGCGCTCGGTCGGCAGTGTCCACGGGCGAACCTCTCTCTGAGCATGGGAGCCGGAGCCTGGGCAGGCGGACGGCCGGGGATGTCTCCCTCAAGGTTAATGGACCGCCGCCGTGACCCGCTCCGCCGCCGGTCGGCCGACCTCCGGGCCCGGGACCAGGCCCGAGACCAAGCCCGAAACCAGGCCCGACCGCCAGGCCCCTCCGACCCGCCCGGACCGGCCCCGCACCTTCAGTCCCGCACGCCCCGCACCTCAGCCCCGCACGCCCCGCACCTCAGTCCCGTACGCTCCAGCCGCTCGCCCGCAGCGCCTTGGTCAGCCGCTTCACCGCCGTCGGCGCCACCGACAGCTGGACGAAACCGACCTGCTGCCCGGTCGAGTGCTCGATGACGACGTCCTCGATGTTGACCCCGGCCTCGCCGACCTCCCCGAACAGCCGGCCCAGCTCGCCCGGCTGGTCGCCCAGCACGACCGCCAGGGTCTCGTAGCGGGTGGGCGGCGCGCCGTGCTTGCCGGGAATGCGGGCCTGGCCGGTGTTGCCGCGCCGCATGACCGCCTCGATCCCGGCCGCGCCCACCCGGCGCTCGCCCTCCTCGTCGGCCTGCATGGCGCGCAGCGCGGTGACGGTCTCACCGAGGTCGCGGGCGACCCCCTCCAGCACGTCGGCGACCGCGCCGGCGTTGGCGGAGAGGATGTCGACCCACATGCCGGGGTTGGAGGCGGCGATCCTGGTGACGTCGCGCACGCCTTGGCCGGAGAGCCTTATGGCGGTCTCGTCGGCGTTCTCCAGGCGGGCCGCGACCAGCGAGGAGACCAGCTGCGGGGCGTGCGAGACCAGGGCGACCGCCCGGTCGTGCTCGGCGGCGTCCATCACGATCGGCACCGCGCCGCAGAGCGCGACCAGCTCCAACGCGGCGTTGAGCGTCTCGGTGTCGGTGTCCGCGGTCGGGGTGAGCACCCAGGGGCGGCCCTCGAAGATGTCGGCGCGGGCGGCCAGCGGGCCGGAGCGCTCGCGGCCGGCCATCGGGTGACTACCGATGTAGTGGACGGTGTCGCAGCCGAGCTCGGCGACCTCGCTGCCCGGGCCGGCCTTCACGCTGGCGACGTCGGTGTACCAGTGGGCCAGGTTGCGGCGCTGGCAGTCGGCGAGCACCTTGCCGACCAGCGCGGGCGGCACGGCGATGATCGCCAGGTCCACCGGGCCGTCGACCGGGTCGGTGATGCCCGCGCCGAGCGACTCGGCGGTGCGGGCCGCGTCCGGGTCGGCGTCCTCCAGGTGGACGGTCAGCCCGCGAGCGGTCAGGGCGAGCGCGGCGGAGGTGCCGATCAGTCCGGTGCCGACGACGACGGCAGTGCGCATGGCGGGTCGCTCTCCTCATCACGATTCTCGACAGGTGCCGGAACCGTCCGGGAGCACCCGCGCCCCATCCTCCCTCATCCGCCCGGCCCAAGTCCCCACCCGCCACCCGGCAACCGAGGGGGCGGCCCCGGCAGCTTCCGGCACCGGCAACCGCCACGCGCCCGCCCCCGTCCCACACAGTGCACGCGCCGCACCCGGAAATCCTGCGACGTCCGCCCCGAAGCCGGGCAGACTGGCCGCCCGGGAAAGGGGAAGGCACGGGCGAGCACCGCGGGAACAGCAGGACGGCACGACGAGCGCCACGCGGCGGGCGACACGCGAACGAAGGGGTTGCGCATGGACGATCAGCACAGCGGCCGGAGCGGGCAGTCGAAACCGCCGGCCGTACCGGCCCACCCGTCGGTCCTGGACTCCGTCGTCGTGTACGCCGAGGGCGCGGTGTGCCGCCGACGGGCGACCGTCCCGGTCCCGCCCGGCGGACGGCTGCGGCTGACCGGCCTGCCCGCCGCCCTGGACGGCCGCTCGCTACGCGCCCGGGTGCTCGCCGGACCGGCTGGCGCCGCCGTCACCGAGGCCCGGTTGGAGCTGCTCGCCGAACTCCGTGAACCGGACGAACTCCCGGAACTGAAGCGGGACTTGGACGAGGCCAACGAGCGCCGTAGCGCGCTCGGCGAACGCCTGCGACTGGTCCAGGCCTCGGTCGCGGAGACCGCCGCGCTGCGCGCCGTCCCCCCGCAGCGCCGACGCGACGAACCGCTGCGCCGCACGCCCGCCGACGCCTGGCTGGAGCTCGCCGACTTCGTCGAGGAGCGGCTGGCCCGGCTCCAGGAGCGCGCCGAGGAGCTCACCCGGCAGCTGGAACTCGCCGACCACGAGCGCGACCTGGCCGCCGACCGGCTGGAGCGGGCGTCCACCGCCGACCGGACCGAACCGGTCGGCACCAGCACCACCGTCCTGCTCACCCTCACCACCGCGAGCACCCACCCCGACCAGGACCAGGGCCACGACCAGGACCAGGCCATGGAGCTGGAACTGGAGTACGGCGTCCCCGCCGCCCGCTGGGTCCCGGCCTACCGGCTGTCCTACCGGACCGGCGCCGACACGGCCCACCTGGTCCTGCGCGCCGCCGTCGCCCAGCGCACCGGCGAGGACTGGACGGGCGTGCGCCTCGCCCTGTCCACCGCCGACCTCGACCGCCGCACCGACCTGCCCCGGCTCGCCTCGCTGCGGATCGGCCGCAGCCAGCCCGCCCCGCCGCCCTCCGGCTGGCGCGAGCCCCCGGCCGGCCTGGCCGACCTCTTCACCGGCTACGACGCGGCCGGCGCCGACCGCCCCGCCCCGCGACGCGAGACCCCGATCGCGGTGTCGGCCGCCGTGGCGCCCCGCTCCGCCCGCCTCGGCGGCGTCCGTCCGGGCGGCTCCCGGGCCGAGGCCTTCGCGGCCGAGGAGCACTTCGCCCCCACCGTCCCGTACGGCGGAGGCGGCCTGCTGAACGCCGACCAGCCGATGCCCGCGCCACCCGGTGCCCCGATCGAGCCGGGCGCCCCGATCGCCCCCGGCGGCTTCGCCGGCTACGGCGCCCCGCCGCCCACCCCTTACCCGGTCGCCGCCGCCGCGCCGCCGCAGGGCCCGGGCGGCTTCCCGCCCGGGGAGGCCCGCCGTCGCGTCGGCCACGCCGCCCCGCCCCCGCCGCCACCCGGCCTCGCCCCGGACGCCACCCTGCTCGACTATCCCGACCTCGTCCTGGCCGGCCCCGAGGAGCCCGCCGCCCGGCGCGGCACCCTGCACCCCCGCCCCGAACGGACCGGCCACATCACACGGCCCGCACAGTTCGAGCGGTTCGAGTACGAGGAACCCGCCTGGACAGCACCCGGCGGCAGCGGCACCACACAGCTCCGCACCCTCGCCCTCCCCCGGCACGCCGTCCCGCCCCGCGAGTCGGCCGGCTCCTTCGACCATCGCTTCGACGCCGCCGCCCCCGCCGACATCCCGTCCGACGGCACCTGGCACACCGTCACCGTCGGTGAGATCCCGCTCGCCGTCCGCCCCGAGTACGTCACCGTCCCCGCCGTCGAGGAGAAGGTGTACGCGACCCTGGTGCTCGCCAACCGCACCGACCAGGCCGTCCTGGCCGGCCCGGCCGAGGTCACCGTGGACGACGAGTTCCTGCTCACCGCCGCCCTGCCCACGCTGGCCCCCGGCGGCACCCGTCGGCTGGGCATCGGTGTCGCCGAGAGCATCGAGGTGGCGCGCCGCACCGAGCTGCACGAGTCCACCACCGGCATGCTGAAGGGCAACAGCACCGTCCTCGACCACCGGGTGCACGTCCAGCTGGCCAACCGGCTCGGACGCGCCGTCACGGTGGAGGTCCGCGAGCGGGTGCCGGTCGGCTCCGACGCCGAGATCCGGATCGAGGAGCGGGCCGACTGGCACGCCCCGACCGTCTCCACGCCGGACTGCCCGCCCAGCACCCGGCTCTGGCGGGTCGACCTGCCGCCGGGCGGACGCACCGAGCTGGACGGCGGCTACCTGATCAAGATCCCGGCCGGAAAGGCCATCGTCGGCGGAAACCGGAGGAACTGAGCGATGACCGTCGAGACCCGTCCCCTCCCCGTCACCCTTCCCCTCCCCGTCACCGCCGTGACCTGCCTGGAGGACCGCGGCCAGGTCGAGCGCGGCACGACGGTCGCGCTCGCCGCGGGCGTGCAGCGGCTGCGCCTCGGCCCGCTCACCGCCCTCGCCGTCGACCGCACCCTGCGCGTCGAGTCCGGCACCGACGGCGTCCGGGTACTGGAGTCCCGGCTGGTGCGCGGCTGGGCCCCGCGCGCCCCGCTGCCGCCCGGCCCGGAGGACTCCGACCTGCGCCACCGGCTGCACCGGCTGAACGCCGAGAGCCGGCTGGCCGACCAGGCCCGGGCCCGGCTGGAGGCCCGGCTGGCCCTGCTCGCCCAGCTCTCCGCGGACCTGCTGCGCGAGATCGGCGAGGCGGCCGGCCTCGGCGAGCTCGAACCCAACCGCTGGGCCCGGGAGCTCGACCGGGTGGACGCCGAGCGCGAGCGCTACGGCGAGGAGCTGCGCGCCACCCACTCCCGGCTGCGCCGCCTGGAGGAGGAGCGCTCGCAGGCCCTGACCGCCCTGGACGAGGCCGAGGAGGACCCGGCCGAGCTGACCGCCCACCTGGAGCTCACGGTCGAGGCGGCCCGGCCCGGCCCCGCCGAGCTGACCGTCTCCCACCTGGTGCCCTGCGCGCTGTGGCGGCCCTCCTACCGGGCGACCCTGGACGGCGGCGAGCTGCGCCTGGAGTCGGAGGCGGTGGTCTGGCAGCGCACCGGCGAGGACTGGACGAACGCCCGGCTCACCTTCTCCACCGCCCGCTCCGCCCTCGCCACCGCCCCGCCCGCGGTGGCCGAGGACGTCCTGGTGCTGCGCGAGCGCACCGACGAGGAGCGCCGCACGGTCGAGGTCGAGCTGCGCGAGGAGGCGGTCGCCGTCCTGGGCCCGGCTTCCCGGGTGCCGGGCGTGGACGACGGCGGCGAGGTCCGGGTGCTGCCCGCCCCCGCCCCCGCGACCGTGCCCTCCGACGGCCGCGCGCACCGGGTGCCGCTGGGCGCCTTCACCGGCCCGGCGGGCAGCGAGTACGCCTGCGCCCCGGAGCTGTCCCCGCTGGTCACCCAGGTGGTCCGGTTCCGCAACGCGGCCGGGCACCCGCTGCTGTCCGGCCCGGTCGAGCTGGTCCGCGGCAGCGGCTTCACCGGCCGCGGCGAGCTGCGCTTCACCGCCGCCGACGCCGAGGCCGAGCTGTCCTTCGGCAGTTCGGACGGCTACCGGGTGGTGCGGGAGAGCGAGGAGCGCCAGGCCACCGCCGGCCTCACCGGCCGCCAGACCACCACCCGGACGGTCCGGCTGCACCTGTCCCGCTTCTCCGGCCCGGAGGAGCGCGACGAGCGGATCGTCACGGTGCGCGAGCGGGTGCCGGTCTCCGAGGTGTCGGCGGTCGAGGTGCGGCTGCGCAAGGAGGAGTGCTCCCCGGCGCCGGACTCCTTCGACGCCGAGGGCATCGTCCGCTGGGACGTCCCGCTCGCCCCCGGCGCCCGGCGCACCCTCACCCTGGTGTACGAGGTGTCCGCCTCCGCCAAGGTGGCCGGGCTCTGACCGCCGCGGGCGGCACCCCAGGACCAAATCCGGAGACAACGGGTAGAAAAGGAACCATGATCCTCCACCTCGCCCCCCTGGACGACTGGCTGTCCGACCCCGGCCGCCCGTACGCCACCGCGTCGCTGCTCACCGACGGGTTCATCCACTGCTCGGCGGACGAGCGGACGGCGCTCGCGGTGGCCAACGCCTTCTTCTCCGACACCCCCGACCCGCTGATGGCGCTGCTGATCGAGGAGTCGCTGGTGGAGCCGATGGTGAAGTGGGAGGCCCCGCACGGCGCCCCGCCGCCGGGTGCCACTCCGGGCGTGCTGTTCCCGCACATCTACGGGCGGCTGAACCGCACCGCCGTGGTCGGCCTGGAGAAGGTCGAGCGCGGCCCGGACGGCCGCTGGGCCTCGCTCAGCCCCTGGAGCTGACGGGGCCTCCCGTCCCCGCTACAGCCACCCCCGCTCCCGGGCCGCCATCCCGGCCTGGAAGCGGGTGGTGGCGCCCAGCGAGCGCATCAGGCTCTGGAGGCGGCGCTGGGTGGTCCGGGCGCTCCAGCCGAGCGACCGGGCGATCGACTCGTCGGTGAGACCGGCCGCCAGCAGGCCCAGCAGCTTGCGGTGGTCGGTCTCCGGCTCCGACCCGGCGTCCTCGGTGCCGACCGCCGCCTGCAGGCGGACGGCCCGCTCCCACTCCGCCTCGAACAGCGTGTCCAGCGCCTGGAGCAGCGCCGAGGGGTGGATCACGTACGCGGCGTCCAGCACGCTGTCGCCGACGCTGATCGGGATGATCGCCATCCGGTCGTCCGAGATGATCATCTTCATCGGCAGCGTCGGCCGGACCCGCGCCTCCTCGCCGTCCTCGACGCCGACCAGGATGTTCTTCTCCAGCCGCCCCGGCCAGGCCACCGCCTCCCGGTCGTAGACCGTCCGGAACTTCACGCCCTCGCGCAGCCGCCGCCGCTGCAGGGTCAACGGCGCCACCGGGTCCTGGATGTACGGCGGGCGGTCGAAGCCGCGCACCTGGTACTGGCTGGTCTCGGTGATGTGCTCCAGCCGCTGGGCGATCGCCTCGCCGCCGGTCAGCACCTCCACCGAGTGCGCCGGGTCGGTGTACCGCGAGGCCTCCCGGAAGGCGTCCATCAGCCGGTGCATCTCGGCCCGGGCGTAGCGCAGCTCCGACTCCCGGTGGCCGATCAGGGTGCCGATCGCGACGTCCGGGGGGACGGGCAGGTAGCGGTGCCGGTCCACCGGCGCCCGGGTGGCCATGCCCTGCTGCGCCAACCGGTCCAGGGCCCGCACGCTCTGCTGGAACGTCAGCCCGCAGCTCTCCGCCAGCTCCTCCGCCGTGGACTGCGGGCTGGCCACCAGGGCCGCGTAGACCTGCCCGTCCGGCTCCGCCAGTCCCAGCGCGCCGAGGGCCTGTCCGCCGGCCCGCCCCAGTGCTGCATCGGACACGACGCCCTCTCCCCCTGCTCGCCCGTTTCCGTCGGCCGCTCCCGCCCCGACCCGCGCACCCCGTGCTGGCGCAGTCCCGCCACCGGGCGGGGCGGCGCTCCGGTGGCCATCCTCGGCCACGGATCATGGCGCTGACAAGGCCGTGACCAGCGGTTGCGTCCCGGCTCACACGACCCGTCCGAAACGTGGACATCCACCCCCGGACATCCCCACAGCACATCCGCACCGGGCGTCCGCGCACGGACGCCCGCACGCCGACCCGACCCCGCCGCGGGAACGCCGGAGCCCCCGGCCGCAGCACGTGCGACCGGGGGCTCCGGTGGAGCGGACGGGGCCTACAGGCCGACCTCGCGCATCAGCTGGCCGACCTCCGGGTTGGTCAGGCGGCGCAGCCAGCCCGACTTCTGGTCGCCCAGGGCGATCGGGCCGAAGTGGGTGCGCACCAGCTTCTCGACCGGGAAGCCGGCCTCGGCCAGCATCCGGCGGACGATGTGCTTGCGGCCCTCGTGCAGGGTCACCTCGACCATGTAGTTCTTGCCGATGTTGGAGATGACCTTGAAGCTGTCGGCGCGCGCGTAGCCGTCCTCCAGCTCCACGCCCTGGGCCAGCCGCTTGCCCAGGTCGCGCGGGATCGGGCC
Source organism: Kitasatospora sp. NPDC056800 (assembly GCF_042789775.1). Lineage (NCBI taxonomy): Bacteria > Bacillati > Actinomycetota > Actinomycetes > Kitasatosporales > Streptomycetaceae > Kitasatospora > Kitasatospora sp. NPDC056800. Next base: position 32,545 of record NZ_JBHUAL010000056.1, read on the forward strand.
CTGGATCGCGGCCAGGTAGGTCTTGGTCACGCCGTAGCGCGGGTGGGTGAGGCGGTGGGCCAGCTCACCGTGGTTGGTGAGCAGGATGATGCCCTCGGTCTCGGTGTCCAGGCGGCCGACATGGAACAGCCGGGTCTCCCGGTTGGTCACGTAGTCGCCCAGGCACTGGCGGCCGTCCGGGTCCTCCATGGTGGAGACCACGCCGGCCGGCTTGTTCAGCGCGAAGAACAGGTACGACTGGGTGGCGACGGTCAGGCCGTCCACCTTGATCTCGTCGTTCTGCGGGTCGACCCGCTTGCCCTGCTCGGTGACGCGCTTGCCGTTGACCTCGACCCGGCCCTGCTCGATCAGCTCCTCGCAGGCGCGCCGGCTGCCGATGCCGGCCCGGGCCAGCACCTTCTGGAGGCGCTCGCCCTCGGGCTCGCCGAAGGTCTTGGGCAGCTTGACGGCCGGCTTGTCGTGCCGGGCGAGGACGGCGTCCTCGATCTTGGCCTGGAGCTCGCGGGAGCGCTGCGGCTGACGGCGCGGGTCGCCCGGGGCGCCCTGGCCCTCACGGCGCGGGCGCGGGGCCGGGCTGGGGCGCCGGCCGGCGTAGCCGCCGCGGGCCGGGGTGGCGTTGGGGCCGCCGCCGTACTCGGGGCGGTCGTACCGGCGCTCCTCGGGCCGCAGCGGGCGGTCCGGGTAGCGCCGGTCGTCCCGACGGTCGTCCCGACGGCGGTCGTCCCGACGGTCGTCACGGCCGAACGAGCCGCCGCGCGAACCCGCGCTCGAACCCGAACCCGAACCGCCACGGCCGCCGCCGTACGAGGAGCCGCCACCGCTGCCGCCGCCGTACGAGCCGCCACGCGAACCCGCGCTCGAACCCGAGCCCGAACCGCCACGGCCGCCGCCGTACGAGGAGCCACCACCGCTGCCGCCGTACGAACCCCCGCGCGAGCCCGAGCCGCCGCGGCTACCGCCGCCACCGCTGCCGCTGCCGTAGGAGGAGCCGCCGCCCCGGCCCCCGCCCTGTCCGCCGCGACCGCTACCGCCGCCGCTGCTGTTCCTGCCGTTGCCACTGCTACGCATCAAAGTGTCCGTACGTCGTTCCGTCTGGGATGTGCGGTCGTTTCGGCCGACCTCACCGCCCCCTACCGATCGGGCCCGGCCCGACCGGCCTCGCCACTGCCGTCCGCGGCCTGCGCGGCAGCGGCGGCGACCGCCTCCGCGATCATCGTGCCCTCCAGGGACTCCGCTTCCACGTCGTCGACCTCGGGCAGGAAGGGAGCGAGCTCCGGCAGCTCGTCCAGGCCGCGGAGCCCCATCCGTTCCAGGAAGTAGTTCGTCGTCCGATACAGGATCGCACCTGTTTCGGGCTCGGATCCGGCCTCTTCCACCAGTCCTCGCTGTACCAGGGTACGCATCACGCCGTCACAGTTCACACCACGGACGGCGGAAACCCGGGATCTGGACACCGGCTGCCGGTAGGCGATCACCGCCAGGGTCTCCAGTGCGGCCTGGCTGAGCCGGGCCTGCCGGCCGTCCAGGAGGAAGCGGTCGACGGCCGCGGAACAGGTGTCCCGGCTGTAGAACCGCCAGCCGCCCGCGACCAGCCGCAGGTCGAAACCGCGGCCCTGGGCCGTGTACTCGGCGGACAGCTCGCGCAGCGCGGCCGCCACCTCGGCCCGGGGCCGCTCCAGCACCCCGGCCAGCCGCTCCTCCGCCACCGGCTCGTCGACGACCATCAGCACGGCCTCCAGGTCGGCCCGCAGCCCGGCGTCGTCGGGCCCCTCGGCACCGGAGGCCGGCGGGGCCGACTTCTGGTGCACGACGACCGCCCCGGCCGGCTCCACCGGCCCGACCGGCCCCGCGGGCTCCACCGGGTCCGGCAGCAGCGCGAAGGCCGGCTCCAGCCACTCCTCGGCCCTCGGCCGCCCCGGCATCCCCAGCGGGCGCCGCACCGGCCGGCCGCCCTCGTCCCGTCCGCTCATCGCCGCCGGCCCTCCTCGACCCCGCCGTCTCCACCGACCCCGCCGTCTCCACCGGCCTCACCAGCCGGCCGGTCGAACTCGTCCGTCACCTCGACCGCGCTCCGCCCCTCCTCGGCCACCCAGCGCACCAGCAGCTCGCCGAGCGCCTCCGGCTGCTCGAAGGCGAGCACCCGCTCCCGGTACAGCTCCAGCAGCGCCAGGAAGCGGGCGACCACCACCAGGTCGTCCGGCGCGTCCTCCACCAGCCGCCGGAACGAGGCCTCGCCCAGCTCGGTGAGCAGCCCCACCACCAGGGAGGCCTGCTCCCGCACGCTCACCGGCGGGGTGTGGATGTGGTCCACGTACACGACCGGCGCGGGCCTGGGCTCCATCGCCTTGGCCGCCAGCTCGGCCAGCCGCCGCGGCCCGATGCCGAGGACGACCTCCGGCAGCAGCTCCGCGTGCCGGGGCTCCAGGGCGGCGGTCCGGGGCCGGCGCAGCAGCTCGGCCGCCCAGCGTTCGCCGAACAGCGCCGCCGCCCGCTTGTACGCCCGGTACTGGAGCAGCCGCGCGAACAGCAGGTCACGGGCCTCCAGCAGGGCCAGGTCGGCCTCGTCCTCGACCTCCGCCACCGGCAGCAGCCGGGCGGCCTTGAGGTCGAGGAGGGTGGCGGCCACCACCAGGAACTCGGTCGCCGCGTCCAGGTCCCAGTCGGGGCCCATCGCCCGGATGTGCGCCATGAACTCGTCGGTCACGGTGGCCAGCGCCACCTCGGTGACGTCCATCCGGTGCTTGGCGATCAGGCTGAGCAGCAGGTCGAAGGGGCCTTCGAAGTTGTCCAGCCGTACCCGGAAGCCGCCCCGCGACTCGTTCTCGGTCGCGCTCTCGGCGGTGGTGCTGGCGGTGACGGTGGCGGCTGGTCCGGCGGTTCTGGGCATGACGGTCCATCTTCACCCGTCCCCGCCTCCGGTCCGGCCCCGGGGCCGACCGACACGCCGTGCCACCCGCGCCCCGGACCGGCGCCCGCCCGGCGCTCACCGGCCCGTACGAGCCCCTCCGCACGCACCCGTCCCGTCGAACAGGCCATGGTGGGTCCCCCCGGGCCCCGGGAACGCCCCTGCGGCACCCGACACGGCCCTCCGGCACCCGGGACGTCGCCGGCCCTCCGGTCCGCGTCCCGCGGGCCTCCTGCCGCCCTTGCGGCGCCCTGCGGCGCCCGACACGGCTCCGGCGGCCTCCCCACGCCGGGCCCGCGGCCCCCCTCGACGCCCGGCGCAACCGCCGGCCGCCCTTCCGCGCCGCCTACCGGCCGCGCAGCCGCCGTACCAGGATCGAGGCCTCGCCCCGCTGCTCCAGGTCCGCCAGGACGACCGCGATGGCCTCCCGGACGATCCGCCCGCGGTCCACGGCCAGGCCGTGCTCGCCGCGCAGCACCAGCCGGGCGTGCTCCAGGTCCATGAGCTCCTCGGCGGACACGTACACCGTGATCTTCTCGTCGTGCCGCTCGCGCCCGCTGGGCCGGCGCGGCGCGCGGCCGCGCGGCCGGGCACGGCCGGCGGCACCGGACGGCTCCTCGGCGGCGCCCTGGTGGGTGCGGGCCGCCGGGGCGGCACTCCGGCCGCCCTGGACGGCCTGCCCGGCCGCGGCGACGCCTGCGGCGGGCCCGACGCCCGCTCCGGACCGCTGCGCGGGCGCCGGCACCGAGGCGCCCGCCTGCTGCTCCGGCGTCACCTGCCGGTCGTCCTGGGCGCCCTGGGCGGCCTCGGTGCCCTCGGCGCCGTCCGGTCGGCCGTTGACGGTCCGCGCGGTCTCCGGTCTGGATGCCTCGGCGGCCGGACGCGGCGCGAGGGAGGGCGACAGCGCCATCCCTCCCGTGGTCCGGAACAGCTCGTCGGCACCCGGGAGACTCACTCGGCGGGGCGGCACCGGTCGAGCACCTCCCTGGCGAGCTGGCGGTAGGCGGCGGCACCGACCGAGTTGGTCGCGTACGTCGTGATGGGCTCGCCGGCGACGGTGGTCTCCGGGAAGCGCACGGTCCGCCCGATGACGGTGTGGAAGACGTGCTCGCCGAACGCCTCGACGACGCGCGCCAGCACCTCGCGGCTGTGCACGGTGCGCGAGTCGTACATGGTGGCCAGGATGCCGTCCAGGCGCAGGTCGGGGTTGAGCCGCTCGCAGACCTTCTCGATGGTCTCGGTCAGCAGCGCGACACCGCGCAGCGCGAAGAACTCGCACTCCAGCGGGACGATCACGCTGTGAGCGGCCGTCAGCGCATTGACCGTCAGCAGGCCCAGCGAGGGCTGGCAGTCGATGATGACGTAGTCGTAGTCGGGCAGCAGCGGCTTCAGGGCGCGCGCCAGCGCGGACTCCCGGGCCACCTCGCTGACCAGCTGCACCTCGGCGGCGGAGAGGTCGATGTTGGACGGCAGCAGGTCCATCCCCGGGACCGCCGTCTTCAGCAGCACCTCGTCGGCCGTCAGGCCCCGCTCCATGAGCAGGTTGTAGACGGTGACGTCGAGCTCCATCGGGTTGACGCCGAGGCCGACCGAGAGCGCGCCCTGCGGGTCGAAGTCGACGAGCAGCACCCGGCGGCCGTACTCGGCCAGCGCCGCGCCCAGGTTGATGGTCGACGTGGTCTTGCCGACGCCGCCCTTCTGGTTGCACATGGCGATGATCTGGGCGGGGCCGTGCTCGGCGACCGGCGCGGGGATCGGGAAGTACGGCAGCGGACGGCCGGTCGGGCCGACCCGCTCGCGGCGCTGGCGCGCGGCGTCGGGGGCCAGCGTGGCGGCGTACTCCGGGTCCGGCTCGTACTCGGCGTCCGGGTCGTCGTAGGCGCCGTAGGCGAACTCGCCGTAGGCCAGGCCGTAGGCCGCCAAGTCGGCGTCGTGATCGGTCACCGTGGTCACCTGTGCTGTGTTCTGGCGTGCTTCGAAAGTACGGAGTGCGACCGAGCCGACCTCGGCCGAGCCCACGGAGGGCTGCCGGGCCCCGGGCTCCTCACTCGGCTGGCCGGCGGTGAGCGCCGCCAGTCCTGGCTGACCACCCCCGGGAGCAATTGTCGACTCATTCACAAGTCGTCTTACCTCCTTGGGCATCCAGGACTCTATGTCGATTCGTCAGCGTGGCAGCATGCCGACGGTTTGCGACTCTAGGCCGTTCAAGGCGTTCGCAGCAACACAATCCACGGTAGTGGGCAGGATGTGTCGACTATCGAGCGGGCTGCTGTCAAGGGATGAGCGGGTCACCGGCCCCAACGTTTCTGCGGGCGGGTGACGTGACCGACAGATATTGACGACAGAGCGACCTACCCGATCCACCCGCCGTTCACGGGCACGGCGAAGCCCCCGGCCCGAAGGGATCGGGTCGGGGGCGAACGACCGCCAGGCGGTCAGGGGGTTCAGGCGAGCACGCTCTCCAGGGAGACCGACTCCAGGCCGAAGGCCTCGGCCACGGCCGGGAAGGTGATCTGGCCCTCGTGCACGTTCAGGCCCTTGGCGAGCGCGGCGTCGCGGCGCAGCGCGTCCTTCCAGCCGCGGTTGGCCAGCTCCAGCACGTACGGCATGGTGGCGTTGGTCAGCGCGTAGGTGGAGGTGTTCGGGACGGCGCCCGGCATGTTGGCCACGCAGTAGAAGACCGAGTTGTGGACCTTGAAGGTCGGGTCGTCGTGCGTGGTGGCGTGCGAGTCCTCGAAGCAGCCGCCCTGGTCGATGGCGATGTCGACGAGCACGGAGCCCGGCTTCATGCGGGAGACCAGCTCGTTGGTGACCAGCTTCGGGGCCTTGGCTCCCGGGATCAGCACGGCGCCGACCACCAGGTCGGCCTCCAGGACGGCCTTCTCCAGCTCGAAGGAGTTCGAGACGATGGTCTTGACCTTGGTGCCGAAGATGCGGTCGGCCTCGCGCAGCTTGTTGATGTCGCGGTCCAGCAGGGTCACCTCGTAACCCATGCCGACGGCGATGGTGGCCGCGTGCCAGCCGGAGACGCCGCCACCGATGACGACGGCCTTGGCCGGGTGGGTGCCGGGCACGCCGCCCGGCAGGGTGCCGCGGCCGCCGGCCGGACGCATCAGGTGGTACGAGCCGACCTGCGGGGCCAGACGGCCCGCGACCTCGGACATCGGGGCGAGCAGCGGCAGCGCGCCGTTCGACAGCTGCACGGTCTCGTACGCGATGGCGGTGGTGCCCGAGGCGATCAGCGCGTCGGTGCCGGCCCGGTCGGCCGCCAGGTGGAGGTACGTGAAGAGGGTCTGGCCCTTGCGCAGCCGGTGGTACTCGGAGGCGATGGGCTCCTTGACCTTCAGCAGCAGGTCGGCGGTGGCCCACACCTCGTCGGCGGTGGGGAGGATGGTGGCGCCGGCGGCCACGTACTCCTCGTTCGGGATCGAGGAGCCGACACCGGCGTTGTCCTCGATGTAGACCTCGTGTCCGTTGCGGACCAGCTCATGCACGCCGGCGGGCGTGATGGCCACGCGGTACTCGTGGTTCTTGACCTCGCGGGGGATGCCGACCTTCACGGCTAAACACGTCCTCTTGCCATGGGGGTCCCGACCGGAGAAGACCGGTGGGCGACGCGCACGTGGGGAAGCCTCCGGGACAGCCCGGGGCCGGGATCGCTGCGCGACTGAGTTCGAGTGTAATGAAGCCCAGGCGGCGTGTCAGCCTTCCAAAGTGAATAAATTTTCCGAACACATTGGCAGATTCGTAGGCTTCCCCTGCGACTTACCCACCAAAGACGTCGTAACCGGGCACTTCCGACAATACCTCCGAAAGGCCCATCACCACCCGGCGTCGACGCGTTCCCGCAGGTCCGCGAGGGCGCCCCCGACGGCCTCCAGGCCCCGCTCGTCGCCCAGCCGGCGCAGCACCGCGAGCGCGGCCCGGTACTCCCGGTCGGCCTCGTCGAAGCGGCGCTGCGCGGTGTGCGCCTCGGCCACCCGGGCGAGCAGCCGGGCCTCGGCCGCGTGGTCCCCGAGCGCCTGCCGCAGGCCGAGCGCCCGGCCGTACCAGTCGGCGGCCCGCACCGCGTCGCCGAGCGCCCGGTGGCAGTTGGCGGCACTCTCCAGGGCCCGGGCACAGAGCGGTTCGTCGTCGGCCCTCCGGGCGTGCTCCAGGGCGGCCCGGTAGTGGGCGGCGGCCTGCTCCCAGCGGCCCGCCGAGGCCTGGAGGTCGCCCAGGTTGAGCAGCGCGGCCGAGGCCCGGCGGGGCCGGCCGTTGCGCTCGGCGACGGTCAGCACCAGCTCGTGCAGCCGGTAGAGGTCGGTGGGGGCGGCGGCTCCGGTCAGCGGCAGCGCCCGCAGCAGCGCGGTGACCAGCCGCCCGGCCGATCCGTCCAGGTCGCCCTGGCCGATCGCGTCGGCCACCGCGCCGAGCAGCAGCTCCCGCTCGCCGAGCAGCCACTCGCGGGCGTGCGCGGCCGAGCGCAGCCGCAGCGGGGCGGGCAGCGGGTCCTGACCGGAGCCGGGGCCGGCCGCCGGGTCGAGCAGCGCGCGGGCCGACTCGGTGAGCCGGACCAGCCGCTCCAGCAGCCGGGCCCGGGCCAGCTCGGTCTCGGTGGGCCGGTCCTCCTGCTCGCGCAGCCGGACCAGTCGGGGGTAGAGCCGCCCGGGCACCCGGTAGCGCGGGGTGCCGTCGGCGGTCGGCGCCTCCTCGCCGAGCAGCTCCCGCTCGGCCAGCGCGGCCAGCGTCGCGGCCGCGTCCGGCACCGGGCAGCCGACCAGGGCGGAGGCGGTGCGCGGGTCGGCGGTCTGCGCCGGGGCCAGGGTGAGGGTGCGCAGCATCCGCGCCTGGGCGGCCGGCAGCCCGCGGTACAGCAGGCTGAACGCGCCGAGCAGCGGATCGTTGTCGGGGACGGGCACCGGCTCGGCCGGCTCCGGGCCGGGCTTCACCCAGGCCGCCGGGTCACCGGCCGACTCGGTCACCGCGGCGGCGGCCGCGGCGGGCTCACCGGCCCGGCCCTCCGCCGGCTTCCCCGGGGCCGCCTTCCCCGAGGGGCCCCGAGCGGCCCCGCCCGGCCCGGCGGCTCCGGCCGCTCCGGCGGGCCCGGCCGAAGGGGCACCGGAGGCCTTGGCCGCCCGCTCCCCCTCCTTCTTCTTCGGCGCCCTCCCCTTCTCCTTCTCCTTCGACGAAGCAACCGCGGCGGCCTCGCCGCCCGCGGCCGGCTCCGCGACGGCCCCCGTGCCCGCCGTCTCCTCCCCCACCACCCGGTTGAGCTCGCGCGCCGCCTCCGTGACCGCGATCTTCGGGTTCCCGCGCAGCCACCCCGCCATCAGCCGCAGCGCGGCCGGTCGGGAGGCGCAGGCCTCGGCGAGGTCCGCCCCGCCGACCGGGTCGCAGGAGATCCGGGTGCCGCCGACCAGGTCGGCCAGCAGCTCGCCGGAGGCCTGCCGGTCCAGCCCGCCGAGGATCACCGGGTCGATGTCCTCGATCCCGGTGAGCGGCCCGGCCGTGGTGGCGAGCACCAGGCAGCCCGGTTCGTCGGCGAGCAGCGGCCACACCTGCCCGGCGTCCCGGACGTCGTCCAGGACGAGCAGCACCCGCAGCCCGGCGAGCGCCTCGCGCAGCGCCACGCAGCCCGGCTCGTCCCGCCCGTCCTCGCCCGTCCCGGGCAGCGGCACGGCGGTCTGCGGGTCGAGCTGCTCCAGCAGCAGCCGGGCGGCCCGGGCGGGCGCCACCCGGCTGCCGTCCGGGGCGGACAGCCGGACGAACAGCACGCCGTCCGGGTAGTCGGCGGCGACGGTACGGGCGAAGCGGGAGGCCAGTACGGTCCGTCCGGAGCCGGGGCGCCCGGCCAGCACCAGCACCGGGCAGCGCCCGCTCGCCGGGCGGGCGGCGGCCGCCCGCAGCGCGGCCAGTTCGGCGCGCCGCCCGACGAACAGCGTGGGCGCGGCCGGCAGCCGCTCCAGGCCGGGGACGGCCCCGGCGGGCGCGCCGGGGCCGGGGTCCATCGTCGCCGTCTTCCTCGCCACCCGTGCCACTCCCGACGTCATCCCGCGCTCGGCATCCGACACCCGGCTTCCGGTGCCCGGCCTCCGGAGTTCAGCGGAGGCGGCCCGGGACGGGCGCCCTGTCTGCGAAGCGTAGTTCGACCGTCCGGCTCAGCCGAGGTGACATCCGGTCGTACGAATCCGCAAATCACCCCAACGACTCAACGACCGGCGGCCGACCGTCCCCCGAGCGGCCGACTCAGGCCTCGAAGGGGCGGGCCGGCCAGGGCGAGTCCGCCGGGCGCAGCGCGTCCAGCCCATCCGGGCCGGTGAGCGCGGCGTGCACGGCGAGGGTGCCGGTGACCAGGGTCGGGTTGTGCAGCTTCCCGGCCTGGATCAGCCGGATCAGCTCCGGCACCGGCACCCAGGCGACCTCGATCTCCTGCTCCTCGCCCTGGGCCGCGTAGCGCTCGCCCTCGGCTGGCGCCAGGTCGGTGGCGAGGAACATCCGCAGCGCCTCGTCGGTGCCGCCCGGGGAGGTGTAGTAGTCGGCGAGGATCCGCCAGGTGCCGGCCTTGCAGTACGCCTCCTCGTACAGCTCGCGCTGCGCGGCGTGCCACGGGTTCTCGCCGGGCACGTCGAGCAGGCCGGCGGGCAGCTCCCACAGCCGCTGGCGCACCGGGTGGCGGTACTGGCGCAGCACCAGCACCCGCTGCTCGTCGTCCAGGGCGAGCACCGAGACCGAGCCGGGGTGGGTCTGGTAGTCGCGGCGGGCCCAGCTGCCGTCGGGCATCCGGACCTCCTCGCTGCGGACCCCGGTGACCTTGCCCTGGAAGGGCGTCCCGCCGGCCCGGACCTCCCACTCCTCGGCCACGTCGGCGATCCCCTGGCGGCTCTGCTCGTCCATCGCTCTCCCCTTTTCGTCAGTACGACACAATCTAACGC
>NZ_JBHUAL010000057.1:0-41899 GCF_042789775.1 Kitasatospora sp. NPDC056800
CTCACCGGGCGGGGGCGCTCGTCACGCGCGGGGCGGGATCAGCCCTGGGCGGCGATGATCTCGCGGGCCAGGCGGGCGGTCTCGGACGGCGTCTTGCCGACCTTGACACCGGCGGCCTCGAGGGCCTCCTTCTTCGCCTGGGCGGTGCCCGAGGAGCCGGAGACGATGGCGCCGGCGTGGCCCATGGTCTTGCCCTCGGGGGCGGTGAAGCCGGCGACGTAGCCGACGACCGGCTTGGTGACGTGCTCGGCGATGAAGGCCGCGGCACGCTCCTCGGCGTCGCCACCGATCTCACCGATCATGACGATGAGCTCGGTCTCCGGGTCCTCCTGGAAGGCCTTGAGCGCGTCGATGTGGGTGGTGCCGATGACCGGGTCGCCACCGATGCCCACGGCCGAGGTGAAGCCGATGTCCCGCAGCTCGTACATGAGCTGGTAGGTCAGGGTGCCGGACTTCGAGACCAGGCCGATCTTGCCGGAGCTGGTGATGTCGGCCGGGATGATGCCGGCGTTCGACTGTCCGGGGCTGATCAGACCCGGGCAGTTCGGGCCGATGATGCGGGTCTTGTTGCCCTTGGCACCGGCGTGCGCCCAGAAGGCGGCGGTGTCGTGCACCGGGACGCCCTCGGTGATGACGATGGCCAGGCCGATCTCGGCGTCGATGGCCTCGATCGCGGCGGCCTTGGTGAAGGCCGGCGGGACGAAGAGGACCGTGACGTCGGCGCCGGTCTTCTCCATGGCCTCGGCGACGGTGCCGAAGACCGGGATCTCGGTGCCGTCGACGTCGACCGTGGTACCGGCCTTGCGCGGGTTGACGCCGCCGACGATCTGGGTGCCGGAGGCGAGCATGCGGCGGGTGTGCTTCATGCCCTCGGCGCCGGTCATGCCCTGGACGATGACCTTGCTGTCCTTGGTAAGGAAGATAGCCATGGTGTTAAGTCCCCTTCCTTACTTGTTGGCCAGCTCGGCGGCGCGGTCAGCGGCGCCGTCCATGGTGTCCACGCGCTGCACCAGCGGGTGGTTGGCGTCGTCGAGGATCTTGCGACCCAGCTCCGCGTTGTTGCCGTCCAGGCGGACGACCAGCGGCTTGGAGACGTTCTCGCCCTTGCTCTCCAGGAGCGCCAGGGCCTGCACGATGCCGTTGGCGACCGCGTCGCACGCGGTGATGCCGCCGAAGACGTTGACGAAGACCGACTTGACGTCGGGGTCGCCCAGGATGATCTCCAGGCCGTTCGCCATCACCTCGGCGGACGCGCCGCCACCGATGTCGAGGAAGTTGGCGGGCTTGACGCCGCCGTGGTTCTCACCGGCGTAGGCGACCACGTCGAGGGTGCTCATGACGAGGCCCGCGCCGTTGCCGATGATGCCGACCTGGCCGTCGAGCTTGACGTAGTTCAGGCCCTTGGCCTTGGCGGCGGCCTCCAGCGGGTTGGCCGCGGCCTTGTCCTCCAGGGCCTCGTGCTCGGGCTGGCGGAACTCGGCGTTCTCGTCCAGGGAGACCTTGCCGTCGAGCGCGATGATCTTGCCGTCACCGGACTTGATCAGCGGGTTGACCTCGACGAGGAGGGCGTCCTCCTTGATGAAGACGGTCCACAGCTTCTGCAGGACCTCGGCGACCTGGTCGGCGACCTCGGCCGGGAACTTCGCCGCGGCGACGATCTCGGCGGCCTTCTCCGGGGTGCAGCCCTCGTTGGCGTCGACCGGGATCTTGGCGAGCGCCTCGGGGTTCTGCTCGGCGACGACCTCGATCTCCACGCCGCCCTCGACGCTGGCCATGGCCAGGAAGGTGCGGTTGGTGCGGTCCAGCAGGAACGAGACGTAGTACTCGTCCTTGATGTCCGCGGTCTGGGCCAGCATCACCTTGTGAACGGTGTGGCCCTTGATGTCCATGCCGAGGATCTGCTCGGCCTTGGCGACGGCGTCCGCCGGGTCGGCGGCGAGCTTGACGCCGCCGGCCTTGCCTCGGCCGCCCACCTTCACCTGAGCCTTGACGACGGCGCGGCCGCCGAAGCGCTCCGCGATGGCGGCAGCGTCTGCGGCGGTCTCGATGACATCGCCGTCAAGCACGGGCACACCGTGCTTGGCGAAGAGGTCCCTCGCCTGGTACTCGAACAGGTCCACGTGTTTGTCCTTGTTCGTGGTCGCGGATTGTGTCTCTACGAGCGTGCCACGGCAGGATCTTCGCTGCGGGTCGTCGGGGCGGTGCGGGTACGCAGAGGTACGGCCTTGCGGCCCACACAGCCACGGGCGCTCACGTCAATCAACACGCGCGTCACGTCCGTCTGGCAGGTTATCCCCGCAGGGCCGGGCAGTTCCGCCCGGGGCCTGTCCACCCCGGGTGAGAACCGTCACAAACAGCCCGGCGGGACGGGGTGGACGGCCGGTCCGCCGATCGCGCGGATTAGCGCGTCCGGGTGAATTCCTCACGCCCCCTGGTCGGCCCCCCTGATCAGGCCCCGCGGGATCGGGCGCTTCTCGATGGCCGCCGCCATGATCTCCGGGAACGCGTCCGGGGTGCAGGCGAAGGCCGGGGCGCCGAGCGAGGCCAGGGCGGCGGCGTGCGCGTGGTCGTACGCCGGGGCCCCCTCGTCGGAGAGCGCCAGCAGGGCGATGAACTGGACGCCGGCCGCCTTCATCGCGGCGACCCGCTTGAGCATGCCGTCCCGGATGCCGCCCTCGTACAGGTCGCTGATCAGCACCACGACGGTCTCGGAGGGCCGGGTGATCCTCGACTGGCAGTAGGCGAGCGCGCGGTTGATGTCGGTGCCGCCGCCGAGCTGGGTGGCGAACAGGACGTCGACCGGGTCGGTGAGCTGCTCGGTGAGGTCGACCACCGAGGTGTCGAAGACGACCAGGCGGGTGTCCAGGGTGCGCATCGAGGAGAGCACCGCGCCGAAGACCGCCGAGTGGACGACCGAGGGCGCCATCGAGCCGGACTGGTCGACGCAGAGGATGACGTCCTTCTTCACGGCGCGCTGGGCGCGGGCGTAGCCGACCAGCCGCTCGGGGACGACGGAGCCGTGCTCGGGCAGGTAGTTCTTCAGGTTGGCCCGGATGGTGCGGTCCCAGTCGATGTCGCGGTGGCGGGGCCGGTTGACCTTGGCACTGCGGTCGAGGGCGCCGCCGAGGGTGGCCCGGGTGCGGTCGGCGAGCCGGCGCTCCAGGTCGGCGACCACCTTGCCGACCACCGCCCGGGCGGTCTCCCGGGTGGTCTCGGGCAGCGCGTGCTTGAGCGACAGCAGGGTGCCGACCAGGTGCACGTCCGGCTCGACGGCCTCCAGCATCTCCGGCTCCAGCAGCAGCCGGTCCAGGCCGAGCCGGGAGATCGCGTCCTGCTGCATCAGCTGCACGACGGTGGACGGGAAGTACGTGCGGATGTCGCCCAGCCAGCGGGCCACCTGCGGGGCCGAGCCGCCCAGCCCGGCACTGCGGCGGCCGCCGCGGGCGGCCCGGGCGCCCTCCTCGGGGGCGCCGCGGTAGAGCGCGCCGAGGGCGCCGTCCATCGCGGCGTCGCGGCCGCGCAGGGTGCAGCCGGTGCCGTCGGCCTCACCGCCGAGCACCAGCCGCCAGCGGCGCAGCCGTTCGTCGGTCGTGGGCGCTGCCATCTCGTCCTCCTTCGCCGGGTCGGGCGTCATGGGTCGGGTGTCGTGGGTGTCGGGTGTCACGGGTGGGGTGTGCGGGCCGGGGGTCGTGGGCCGGGGGTCAGGTGTCCCGGCCGGCGGCCTGCCGGGGGATCGTCGGACGGATCCCGAGCAGCAGGGCCACCACGGGGACGGCGGCGTCGGCGCGGGCCCGGTCCAGCTCGCCGGCCTCGGCCCGGACGGCCGGGAGCTCGTCGAGCGGACCGGCCGCGACCCGGCCGCCGATCGTGGTGCGCACACCCGCCTCCAGGGCGGCGAAGGTGCGGCGCAGCAGCGGCAGGACGTCGGTGAAGACCTCGTCGCCCACCCCGGTCAGCCACTCGTCCAGCAGGGCGAGCAGCCGCGGGTCGTGCAGCAGCAGGGCGCCGCCGCCGGTCAGGAAGCCCTCGACCCAACCGGCCGCGTCCGCCGGGGCGTTGGCGACGGAGAGCACCAGCCGGAGCCGGCGGCCGGCCTCCTCGGAGTCGAGCCGGCCGTCGTCCAGCAGCAGTCGCACGGCCCGGCCGCGCAGCAGCCCGGGGGCTCCGGTGGCCGGGCCGCCGGCCGGCTCGCGGCGGGCCAGCGAGCCCAGGGCGGCGGCCCAGCGGTCGGCCAGGCCGGCCAGGCCGTCGGGCTCCGGCACGGCGTCGGCGGCGGTGCCGGCGGTGGCGGCAGCGGTGTCGGCGGCGGTGCCCGGATCGGCGGCCAGCAGGCCGATCGCGCCGTGCACCTCGTCGAGGCGGCCGCGCATCGTCGCCGCGCCCTCGGCGTCCAGGCCGACGCAGGCGGGCGGCAGCCCGACGCAGATCCGCTCGGCCAGGCCCGAGGCCGCCCCGGCCAGCGCGCCGTGGTCGGTGCCGCGCACGTCGCCGTAGCGCAGCGCCCGGACCAGGGCGGGCAGCGCGCCCGCGAGGTGCGCGACGTCGGTGTCCAGGGCCGCGCAGTCGGCGAGCACCCGCATCACCGCGGGCAGGGCGCCGGACAGCCCGGCCAGCAGGCAGGTCTCCACCAGGCCGGTCAGTTCGGCGAGTTCCTCGGCGGCCCGGGCGGTGCCGACGGCCTTGTTGGCCGCCGCCTCCTCGACCGTGGTGCCCCACTGGGCGGCCTCGGCGATCCGGACCGCGAACTCGGGCTGCCAGCACAGCCGCCAGCTCTCCCGGAACGTCCCGGTCGAGTTCACCGAGGAGCGCGCGGGCACGCCCCAGTCCACGCCCAGCAGCCGCAGCCGGTGCAGCAGCCGGGAGCGGGCCGCGTCGTTCTCCTTGCGCAGGTCGAGGTCGACGTCCTTCGGCGCGGCCTCGGGCTTGAGCCGCAGCGAGCGCTGCAAGCGGGTCAGGTCGCGCTGGAGCGGCACCGCCGGTGCGGCGTCCGGGACCTCGCCGAGCGCGTCGCCGACCACCAGGCGGTCCCGGACCAGCTCCAGGGCGACGTCCGAGCCCTCGCAGAGCACCGCGCGCACGGCGTCCAGGGTCTCGGTCAGCCCGGCGAGCGGGCGGCCGCGCAGCACGGCCAGGGTCTCGGCGAGCCGGACCGCCTCGATCACGTGCGCGGAGGAGACCGGGTGGTCCTCGGCGCGCAGCAGGTCGGCGGCCCGGGTGAGCCAGCGCGGCACCGGGTCCCCGTCGGTGGTGAACAGGTGGTGGTACCAGCCGGGCGACTGCACGCCCGCGCCGTAGCCGGTGGCCTGGGAGAGCCGGCGGTGCGTCCACGGCACCCAGGTGATGTCCGTGCGCACCTTCTTCGGCAGGCCGGCGAGCAGCGCCCGGTCGTGGGCGACGGTGGGCATCCGTTCCAGCGCGGGGACGTGGAAGGCCCCGCAGACCACGGCGATCCGCAGGTGCCCGGCGCGCCGGGCGGCGCGGATCTGCTGGCGCATGTACGCCTCGCGCAGCTGGTCCCGGCGGGACTCGCCGAGGCCCTCGGCGCGCAGCGCGCCCATCGCCTCGGCGACGGCGGCGAACGGCGCCAGCGCGTCGGTGCCGGGCGCGCGGTGCTCGACCACGTCCTCCCACCAGCGCTCGGCGTCGTCGTGCCCGGCCGCCTCGGCGAGCAGCGCCAGCGGGTCGGCGACCGGGTCGGCGCCGGCCTCATCGGCGTCGTTCTCCTCGGCGTCGCAGGCCTCACCGTCCTCGGCAGGAACGGCGGGACCGACGGGCTCGGCGGGCGCGAAGCCGTACGCGGCGGGCAGGTCGATGAAGCGGACCGGCAGGTCGTGGTCCACGGCGTGCCGGATCGCCACCCACTCCGGGGAGAACTCGGCGTACGGCCAGAAGGCGGCCTTCGCCGGGTCGTCCACCGCGTGGGCGAGCAGCGCCACCGGCGGGACCAGGTCCTTCTCGGCCGCCAGGTGGACGATCGCGTCGGCCTCCGGCGGGCCCTCGATCAGCACCGCGTCCGGCCGCCACTGCGCCAGCGCGGCGGCCACCGCCCGGGCCGAACCGGGACCGTGGTGGCGGATGCCCAGCAGGGCGACCTCAGGGCTCGTCATACGGTCACCTCGCGGGCGGCGCGGTAGAAGTCCTTCCAGCCGTCGCGCTCGCGCACCACTCCTTCGACGTACTCGCGCCAGACGGCCCGGTCCGCCACCGGGTCGCGGACGACGGCGCCGAGGATGCCGGCCGTCACGTCCCCGGCCCGCAGCACGCCGTCGCCGAAGTGGGCGGCCAGCGCGAGCCCGTTGGTCACCACCGAGATCGCCTCGGCGGTGGAGAGGGTGCCGCTCGGGGTCTTGACCTTCGTCCGGCCGTCCACCGTGATCCCGGCCCGCAGCTCGCGGAAGACGGTGACCACGCGCCTGATCTCCTCGGCGCCGCCGGGCAGTTCGGGCAGGTCCAGGGAGCGGCCGAGCTGGCCGACCCGCCGGGTGACGATGTCGACCTCCTCGTCCAGCGAGCCCGGCAGCGGCAGCACCACGGTGTTGAAGCGGCGGCGCAGCGCGCTGGACAGCTCGTTGACGCCGCGGTCGCGGTCGTTGGCGGTGGCGATCACGTTGAAGCCGCGCACGGCCTGCGTCTCGGCGCCCAACTCCGGTATCGGGAGCGTCTTCTCGGACAGGATGGTGATCAGACTGTCCTGCACGTCGGCCGGGATGCGGGTGAGCTCCTCGACCCGGGCGATCTTCCCGTCGGCCATCGCCCGCATCAGCGGCGAGGGCACCAGGGCGTCCCGGCTGGGCCCGTTGGTGAGCAGCTGGGCGTAGTTCCAGCCGTAGCGGACGGCCTCCTCGGGGGTGCCGGCCGTGCCCTGCACCAGCATCGTGGAGTCGCCGCTGATCGCCGCGGCCAGGTGCTCGGACACCCAGGTCTTCGCGGTGCCCGGCACGCCGAGCAGCAGCAGCGCCCGGTCCGTCGCCAGGGTCGTCACGGCGACCTCGACGATCCGGCGCGGGCCGATGTACTTGGGGGTGATCCGGGTGCCGTCGGGCAGTTCGCCGCCGAGCAGGTACGTCGCCACGGCCCACGGCGAGAGCTTCCAGCGCTCGGGGCGCGGACGGTCGTCCTGCGCGGCCAGCGCGGCCAGTTCACCGGCGAACGCGTCCTCGGCGTGCTGCCGCAGAACGTCGGTCATGGGGGCTCCTTCGGGTCGGCCGCCGGGCACACGGGTGCCCCGGGCGGAGTGGTGATCGGGGGGAGCCAGGTCGGCGTCCCGGCCTGTGGAACCAACCCTGCACCGAGCCACTGACAACCCGCCGGGGGCTGCGGACGGGCCGTCAGCCACTGTCAGTGCCGCCGCCTACGGTCGGTCGCATGGAGGAACGCTGGAGCACCGAACACGTCCTGTCCCTGGCACCTGACGCCGCCTCGCAGAAGGCGGCGGGCAAGCTCTCCGCGCCCGCGCCGTGGTCCGGCACCGGCACCGACGGCACCGCGCTCTGGGGTGAGTGCAAGGGCAGCGGCCGCACGCCGTACCGCACCGCGATCGAACTCGCCACGCCCGCCTACCAGTGCACCTGCCCCAGCCGGAAGTTCCCGTGCAAGCACGCGCTCGGGCTCCTCCTGCTGTGGAGCGGCACCCCGGCGGCCGTCCCGGCCGGCGAGCCCGCCGACTGGGTCTCCGAGTGGCTCGCCTCCCGCCAGGAGCGCGCCGAGAAGCGCGCGGAGAAGAAGGAGGAGGACCCGGAGGCCACCCGGCGCCGGCTCGAGAAGCGCGGCGCCAAGGTCGCGGTCGGCGCCGCCGAGCTGCGGCTGCGGCTGGCCGACCGGGTCCGGCACGGCCTGGCCGACCAGTCCACCGCCGGCCCCTGGGAGGAGGTCGCCGCCCGGATGGTCGACGCGCAGGCCCCCGGCCTGGCCGCCCGGGTCCGCGAACTGGACGCGCTGCCGCAGGAGCGGCTGCTGGAGGAGTACGCCATGCTGCACCTGCTCGCCACCGCCGCCACCCGGATGGACGAACTGCCGGCCGAACTGGCCGCCACCGTCCGCACCCGGGTCGGCTTCCCCGCGGACCCCGGCACGGCCGGCCCCACCGTCCGCGACCGCTGGCTGGTCCTCGGCACCCGGGACACCACGGACGAGCGGCTCACCACCCGCCGGGTCTGGCTGCGCGGCGCCAAGACCGGCCGCCCGGCCCTGCTGCTCTCCTTCGGCCACCAGGGCCAGGCCCCCGCCCTCGCCCTGCCCACCGGCCGCCTGGTCGAGGCCGACCTCGCCTACTTCCCCGCCGCCCACCCGCTGCGCGCCGACCTCCGCGAGCGCTACGGCGCCCCCGAGCCGGGCCCCGCCGGCCCGCCCGCCGGGCTCACCGTCGCCGAGGCGGTGGCCGGCTACGGCACCGCCGTCGCCGACGACCCGTGGCTGGAGAGCCGGCCCACCGTGCTCGGCGACGTCGTCCCGGTCCGCACCCCGGACGGCTGGTTCCTGACGGACGGCCACCACACCGTGCCGGTCCGCGCCTCGGCCGTCCCGGAGGCCGCGCTGTGGCGGCTGGCCGCGGTCTCCACCGGCCGCCCGCTGACGGTCTTCGGCGAGTACGGCCACCAGGGCTTCGCCCCGGTCACGGCCTGGGCCGCCGACCAGCGCCCGGTCGGCCTCACCAACCTTTAGGGCGTGTCTTGTGGATCCCTGCCGGGCGCGCGACGCTCCCCCAGCCTTCGGCCGGGAGGTACCCCCAGGGCACAAACGCACCTCGCCGCGTTGTCGTCGGTCGCCAATGGCCCCCAGCCTTCGGCCGGGAGGTGCCCCCACCGCAGTGGCTCCCTCCTCCGCCTTGCGATGCACGCACCCCAACGCCGCGCCCTGATCCGACAAAACCCACAAGACACGCCCAGGAGCACCAGGAATGACGATCACCCAGGACCCGTGGGAGACCCTGCACACCAGCGCCCTGCTCGGCACCGACCGCCGTCCGCTCCCGGCCACCGCCCTGCCGCTCGCCGACGCCGTGGACCAGGGCGATCCGGCCACCGCCCTGCTGGAGCTGGCCGCGCTGGCCGCCGTCCGCCGCCGGGCCGGCGCGCTGCCCGTACCGGCCGACGGGCCGCCCGGCCCGCCCGCGGCCGAGGACACCCGCCCGGAGCTGCCCGAGCCGGCCGCCCGCCGGCTGGCCGTCCTGCTCTCGGGGCGCACCGGCGGCGGCACCGGCGCCGGCGGCACCCTGGCCAACCTGTCCGAGCTGCTGCCGCAGTGGCTCGCCACCGCCCGGGCGAGCGGCCTGCGCCCGCCCGCCGCGCTGATACCCGGCCTGCTCGACGCCGCCCGCGCCCGCAGCGAACTGCGCTCCGACGCCGTGGCGTTGGCCGGTCCGCCGGGCCGCTGGCTGGCCGAGCAGAACCCCGACTGGCGGTTCGTGCTGCGCACCACCGCCCCCGAGCTGCCGCAGCGGCCCACCGACGACCGGCTCTGGCACGAGGGCCTGTTCGCCGAACGGGTCACCCACCTCACGCAGCTGCGCCGCCGCGATCCCGCGGCCGGCCTGGAGCTGCTGCGCGGCACCTGGTCCACCGAGCGCGCCGAGGACCGCCTGCTCTTCCTGGACGCCCTCCAGGACGGCCTCTCCCCCGCCGACGAACCGTTCCTGGAGGCCGCCCTCGGCGACCGCAGCAAGAACGTCCGGGCCACCGCCGCCGAGCTGCTCTCCACCCTGCCCGGCTCCGCGCTGGCCCGCCGGATGGCCGAGCGGGCGCGGGCCGCCGTCCGGCTCGCCGACACCGGCACGCACCTGCTGGTCACCCCGCCGACCGCGTGCGACGCGCAGATGCAGCGCGACGGGATCGCCCCCAAGTCGCCCACCGGGCGCGGTGAACGGGCCTGGTGGTTCGGCGAGTTGGTGGCCGCCGCACCGCTGTCGCTGTGGCCGGAGAGCACCGGGCTGACGCCCGGGCAGCTGCTCGCCCTGCGGGTCGGCGACAGCATCGACGAGACCAGCAGCAGCTGGGCCGACGACCTGCGGGAGGCCTGGGCGCGGGCCGCCGTCCGCCAGCAGGACGCCGACTGGGCCCGGGCGCTGCTCGGCCCGGCCCCGGTCCCGTCCGGGCGCGGCGCCCGGACCCGCGCGCTGCGCACCACCGGCGCCCCGGCCAAGCTGCTGGCCGTCCTCCCGCCGGAGGAGCGGGCGGTCTGGACGGCCGCGTTCATCACGGTGCACGGGCTGGGCGAGGCCTTCCAGCTGCTCGGCGCCTGCGCCACCCCGTGGACGCCGCCGCTGTCCACCGCCGTGGTGACCGCCCTGGCCCGGGCGGCGGCCTCCGGGGCGTACCCGTGGAGCCACAGCGGGGTGCTCGGGATGACGGAGCGCGCGCTCGCCCCGGAGACGGCCGCTGCGGTGGAGGAGCTGGCCGCCGGGGCCGCCCCTGACTCCGCGTGGTCCGAGACCTTCTCCCGGCTGGCCGGCACCCTGCGCTTCCGGGCGGCGATGCTCGCGGAGCTGGCGGGCTGAGGGCGGGCCGGGCCCGCGGTACGCCTCCGAAGACGACGGAGACGACGGAGACGACGGAGACGACGGAGACGACGGAGCGGGCCGGCCCCCGGGAGGGCCGGCCCGCTCGACGCGCCGTGGCTCAGCCGGCCCGCAGGTTCGACTCGACCCAGGCGACCACGTCCCGGGTCGGCGTGCCCGGGGTGAAGATGTCCGCGACGCCCAGCGCCTTGAGCTCGGCGATGTCCTCGTCCGGGATGATCCCCCCGCAGAAGACCTTGATGTCCTCCGCGTCGCGCTCCTTCAGCAGCTCCAACACCCGGGCGCACAGCGTCATATGGGCACCGGAGAGGATCGACAGCCCGATGCCGTCCGCGTCCTCCTGGATCGCGGTGTCGACGACCTGCTCGGGCGTCTGGTGCAGTCCGGTGTAGATGACCTCCATACCGGCGTCGCGCAGGGCTCGCGCGATGACCTTGGCACCACGGTCGTGACCGTCGAGCCCGGGCTTGGCGACCACCACACGGATCGGCCCCGACACACTCATGACTGCCTCCTGGACCTCGTCGTCCACCATCCGACCGGGCCTCGTGGGCCGCCGGCGCGGTTAACGGTCGATAACCAACCTGAGGGGAGGTTAGCGCCACCCGGCACGGTTGACCGCGCCACCCCCGAAGAGGAGGGCAAAGTCACAGCTCCGGGCCTTGCTACCAGCGGGTATACCCGTCCTTCCCGCAACCTCCGCACAGACCCCCCGGCCGACCCCTTGACATCCGGAGGTTTTTCCGGGGCGTCGCCCTTGGGACTACAGTCACGGCTGCCCTTGGGACTACAGTCACGGCTGTTCTCCCCTCGTCCGACGACGCCCGAGGCCCACCGAGGAGGCAGCCCCCGATGGCTCCCGATGCAGCCGCCCGTCCGACCCGCGCGGAGCTGCGCCTCGCCGCCCGCGAGCAGTCCCGTGCCCAGCGCCGCGGCGCCGCCAAGGCGGCCACCCGGACGGCCCTGTTCCGGGTCGCGCTGCCCTCGGTGGCCGCGCTCGGGGTGGCCGCCGCCGCGGCGGTCACCGTGCAGGGGGAGGCCGACCAGCAGCGCGCCCAGGCCGCCGGACGGACGCCGCAGGCCACGGCGCCGGACACCGCGGCCGCGCACGCGGCGACCCAGGCGCTCGCGGCCGGCGCGCCGACCCAGGCCTCGCGCGGCGACGCCCGCCAGCCGCTGGCCGGCGCCCAGCCCACCGAGGCCCCCACCGCGCAGCCCACCGCCGAGCCGGCCCCCGAACCGGTGAAGCCCACGGTGGTCATGCCGGTCGCCCGGCACGGCCTCGGCGAACTGTTCGGCGAGGCCGGCACCCACTGGGCCAACCGGCACACCGGCATCGACTTCCCGGTGGACGGCGGCTCCGAGGTCTACGCCGTGACCGACGGCACGATCCGCACCCAGTGGAACCCGTTCTACGGCTACATGACGATCCTCAAGATGCCCGACGGCACCGAGGCCTGGTACTGCCACCTGCGGGCGTACAAGGTGCGCAAGGGCCCGGTGAAGCAGGGCGACGTGATCGCCTTCGTCGGCAGCAGCGGCAACAGCACCGGCCCGCACCTGCACTTCGAGATCCGGCCGCAGGGCAACGGGCCGATCGACCCGCTGCCCTGGCTCCTCTCGAACGGGCTGGACCCGCGCTAGCGGGTCGGAGCGGCTCCACGGGGCAGAGCCGCTCCGCCGCTCAGAGCTTCTCCACCGGCGCGTAGCGCAGCAGCAGCTGCTTGCGCCCGTCGGTGCCGAAGTCGACGGTGGCCTGCGCCCGGTCGCCGACGCCCGTGACGGCCACCACCGTGCCCAGCCCGAAGCTGTCGTGGGTGACCCGGTCGCCGACCGCGAGCGAGACCGCCTCGCGCTCCACCAGCTGGCCGCCGCGCCGCGCCGACTGCCCCCAGCCGGCCTTCGGCTTGGCCGCCGCGGCCGACGAGGAGGAACGCGAACTCCCGCCCCCGGACGAGGACTTGCCCCAGGACGAGCCCGATGAGTAGCCGCGCTGGACCGGCGCCTGGGCCGCCCCGGTGCGCTTCCACTCCACCAGCGTCTCCGGGATCTCCTCCAGGAACCGCGAGGCCGGGTTGTAGGCCGGCTGCCCCCAGGCGCTGCGCAGCACCGAGCGGGTCAGGTACAGCCGCTCGCGGGCCCGGGTGAGCCCGACGTACGCGAGCCGGCGCTCCTCCTCCAGCTCCTTGACCTGGTTGAGCGCCCGCATGTGCGGGAAGATCCCGTCCTCCATGCCGGTCAGGAAGACGACGGGGAACTCCAGGCCCTTGGCGGTGTGCAGGGTCATCATCGTGATGACGCCCTGCCCGTCCTCGTCGTCGTCCGGGATCTGGTCCGAGTCGGCGACCAGCGCGACCCGCTCCAGGAAGTCGGCCAGCGAGCCGACCGGCGGCGTGCCCTCCTCGTCGGCGTCCGGCCGCTCGCCCGGGTCCTGCTCGTACTCCAGGGCGACGGAGGCGAGCTCCTGGAGGTTCTCCACCCGGGTCTCGTCCTGCGGGTCGGTGGAGGCCTGGAGCTCGGCCAGGTAGCCGGTCTCCTCCAGGACGGCCTCCAGCACCGCCGCCGGGCCCGCGCCCGACTCGACCACCTGGCGCAGTCCGGCCATCAGGGTGTTGAACTTCTTGACGGCGTTGGCCGAGCGCGCGGCCATCCCGTACGCCTCGTCGACCCGCACCAGCGCCTGGGCGAAGGAGATCCGCTCCCGCGAGGCCAGCGCGTCGATCATCGCCTCGGCCCGCTCGCCGATGCCGCGCTTGGGCACGTTGAGGATCCGGCGCAGCGGCACGGTGTCCTCCGGGTTGGAGAGCACCCGCAGGTACGCCAGGACGTCCCGGACCTCCTTGCGCTCGTAGAAGCGCACCCCGCCGACGACCTTGTACGGCAGGCCGACCCGGATGAACACCTCCTCGAACACGCGGGACTGGGCGTTGGTCCGGTAGAAGATCGCGACATCGCCGGGCTTGGCCTCGCCCTTGTCGGTGAGCCGGTCGATCTCGTCGGCGATGAACTGGGCCTCGCCGTGCTCGTCGTCCGCGACGTAGCCGACGACCTTCTCACCGTGGTCCCCGGCCGTCCACAGCTTCTTCTCGCGGCGGTTGGCGTTGCGCTCGATGACGGCGTTGGCGGCGCTCAGGATGGTCTGGGTGGAGCGGTAGTTCTGCTCCAGCAGGATCGTGGTCGCGTTCGGGTAGTCCTCCTCGAACTGGAGGATGTTGCGGATGGTCGCGCCGCGGAAGGCGTAGATCGACTGGTCCGCGTCACCGACCACGCACAGCTCGGCCGGCGGCACCTCAGCCAGCCGCCCGGCCGCCGGGTTCACCAGCTCCCCGTCCACGGTGCGCCTGGGCGCGGCGGCGACGGATCCTCCGCTGAGCTCCCGGACCAGCATGTACTGGGCGTGGTTGGTGTCCTGGTACTCGTCGACCAGGATGTGCCGGAACCGGCGCCGGTAGTGCTCGGCGACGTCGGGGAAGGCCTGCAGCAGGTTCACCGTCGTCATGATGATGTCGTCGAAGTCCAGCGCGTTGGCCTCGCGCAGCCGCCGCTGGTAGAGCGCGTACGCCTCGGCGAGCTTCTTCTCCATCGGGTTGGCGGCCTGGTCGGCGAAGGTCTCCTCGTCGATCAGCTCGTTCTTGAGGTTGCTGACCTTCGCCGTGAACGACTTCGGCGGGTACTGCTTCGGGTCCAGGTCGAGGTCGCGGCAGACCAGCGACATCAGCCGCTGCGAGTCGGCCGAGTCGTAGATCGAGAAGCTGGAGGTGAAGCCCAGCTGCTTGGACTCGCGGCGCAGGATGCGCACGCAGGCGCTGTGGAAGGTGGAGACCCACATCGCCCGGGCGCGCGGGCCGACCAGCGCCTCGACGCGCTCGCGCATCTCGCCGGCCGCCTTGTTGGTGAAGGTGATCGCCAGGATCTCCCCCGGCTGCACCCCGCGGGCGCCCAGCAGGTGGGCGATCCGGTGGGTCAGCACCCGGGTCTTGCCCGAGCCGGCGCCGGCCACGATCAGCAGCGGCGAGCCCGCGTGCAGCACCGCCTCGCGCTGCGGGTCGTTCATCCCCTCCAGCAGCTGCGCCGGGTCCACCACCGTCCGCGCGGCACCGTTGCGGTACCAGGCGTCCCGCTCCGCCTCGGCGGCGTGGTTGGTCTGGAACAGGCCATCCGGGATGGCCTCCTCGTACGCGTCGTACGGGGCCTCCTCCTCGTACGGCGGGGGCTCCTCACCGATGGCGTCGACGGGCGCGTCGGGCTGCTTCGACCCGGCGGCGGGTGCCTCGAAACCGGGGAGCGGAAGGTCGTCAAAGAGGCTACTCATGGCACATCGAGTCTATGGCCACCCACCGACAAGCCCGCCCGCCCCGGACGATCCGGGGCGGACGGGCTCCGTAGCGGCGCCCCAGGACGCCGGGGTGCCTCAGACCAGGCGGCGGGCGGTGGCCCAGCGGGTCAGCTCGTGGCGGTTGCTGAGCTGGAGCTTGCGCAGGACGGCGGAGACGTGGCTCTCGACCGTCTTCACCGAGATGAAGAGCTGCTTGGCGATCTCCTTGTAGGCGTAGCCGCGGGCGATCAGCCGCAGGACCTCGCGCTCGCGCTGGGTGAGCCGGTCCAGGTCCTCGTCCACCGGCGGGGTGTCGGTGGCGGCGAAGGCGTCCAGCACGAAGCCGGCCAGCCGGGGCGAGAACACCGCGTCGCCGTCGGCGATCCGGAAGATCGCGTTCACCAGGTCGGTGCCGGTGATGGTCTTGGTGACGTAGCCGCGCGCGCCGCCGCGGATGACGCCGATGACGTCGTCGGCGGCGTCCGACACCGACAGCGCCAGGAACTTCACCCCGCCCTGCTCGCCCATCACCCCGACCGAGCGGCGCAGCACCTCGACGCCGCCGCCGCCCGGCAGGTGGACGTCGAGCAGCACCACGTCCGGCCTGGTCTCGGCGACCACGCGGACCGCCGAGTCCACGTCGTCGGCCTCGCCGACCACGTCGATGCCGGTCACCTCGGTGCGGCCGATCTCGGCCCTGACCCCCGTCCGGAACATCCGGTGGTCGTCCACCAGCACGACCCGGGCCGTGCGCTCCGGAGCTGCCTCAGTCATTCGTTCTCTCCATCTCCAGCTCGACCTCGGTGCCGCCGCCCGCCGCCGGCCGCACCCGTGCGGTGCCGCCGTTGCGCTTCATCCGGCCGATGATCGACTCCCGTACGCCCATCCGGTCCTCGGGCACCGTGTCGGGGTCGAAGCCGGGGCCGTGGTCGCGGACGAACACCGACACCGTCCTCCCCTCGACCTCGGCATAGACCTGGACCGGTCCCCCGCCACCGTACTTGGCCGCGTTGACGGTCGCCTCCCTCGCGGCCTGCATCTGGGCCGCGATCCGCTCGTCCATCGGGCAGTCGCCGACGATCACCAGCTCGACCGGGACGCCGTGCCGGTCCTCGACCTCGGCGACGGCGGCCCGCAGGCTCTCCGCCATGGTGTCCGGCGCCGCCTCGGCGGCGGCCTCCGGGCGGTACAGCCACAGCCGCAGCTCGCGCTCCTGCGAGCGGGCCAGCCGCAGCACCTCCTTGGGGTCCTCGGCCCGGCGCTGGATCAGGGTCAGGGTGTGCAGCACGGAGTCGTGGATGTGCGCGGCGATCTCGGCGCGCTCCTGGGCCCGGATGCGGGCGGTGCGCTCGGCCCCGAGGTCCTGCCAGAGCCGCAGGCCGTACGGGCCGAGCAGCACCAGCACACCGGCCAGCACGGCGAGCGAGGCCTCGATCACCGAGGCGAGCGTGGAGCCGCTGCCCTGCATGGCGAGCAGCGCGATGGTGCCCGCGACCGCGAGCAGCACGCCGGCGCCGACCCGGGTGTAGGCGCCGCGCCGCTTCTCGCCCTCCTCGATGCCGAACCAGCGCTGCCAGCGCGAGTCGTCGGCCTGCCGCCAGACCAGCGCCACGCCGACGCCGATCGCCAGCAGCGGCCAGGTGTACGGCTTGGCGGTCTGCCAGCCGAGCACGTTGAGCAGGGCGATCACGCCGACCACCGTCATCACCAGGGCGGCGAGCTGGCCGAGACCGCCCTGCCCGGCCTTGCCGGCCGACTCGGCCTCCTCCCCCTCCGCCGGGGCGCCCACCGGCTCGCCCTGCAGGGTGAGCTGGAGCAGCCGGCGCATCCGGCCCACCCAGCCGCCGGCCTGGCCGGCCTTGCTCAGCAGGCCGCCCTGCACCCCCGGCGAGGCCGGGACGAACGCCCCGTTGAAGTACACCCACTGGGCGCCGGCGCGCTGCGAGGGCTCGCCGATGCCGATCGGCACCACGAACCAGAAGGCGGCGTACAGCAGCGCACCGATCCCCTGCGCGAAGAACAGCACGACGAAGGCGATCCGCACCCACCGCACCGGCAGCCCGAGGTGCACCGCCAGGCCGTGCGCGACGCCGCCCAGCATCCGTCCCTGCGGGCTGCGGTAGAGCCGGCGGTAGGGCGGCCGCCCGTCGTCGGGCGCGCTCGGGTCGGCGCCGGCCGACGACGCGGTGTCGGGGGCGATGGATCGGGGATCGGTACCGGGGGCTGCCACGCCACCGATGGTTCCACGCGGGCACCCGCGGGCGCATCAGGGTGTGTCCCCATCCCGTATCAGGGACAAGTCAGGGTACGGACAGGGCTCGACCCGGTTGGGCCGGGCGGTCCTCTGCCGGAAGGATGGTGTCCATGACCGAGGACCCCCGCATCGAGGAAACCGGGCCCGCCGCCCCGCCGGAACCGGACCGCCCGCCACTGACCAGGACCGAGCACCACCGCGTGGTGGCCGGCGTCTGCGGCGGCCTCGGCCGGCACCTGGACATCGACCCGGTGGTCTTCCGGGTCGTCACGGTGGTGCTCTGCCTCTCCGGCGGCCTCGGGCTGTTCCTGTACGGCCTGGCCTGGCTGATCGTCCCGACCGACGACGGGGCCAAGGGCCGCGGCGGGCGCACCGAGCTCCAGCGGGTGCTCACCGGGCGGGTGGACGGCCAGTCGGTCGGCGCGGTGCTGCTGACCGTGATCGGCACCGGGGTGTTCTTCTCCTCGATGGGCGACGGCGGCCAGCTGTTCCCGCTGCTGCTGCTCGCCGCCCTGGTCTTCCTGGCGGTGCGCTACGACCCGGACCGCCGCCGGGGCCGGGGGCGCGAGCACCGGAACGGCGGCCCGTACGACCGCCACTTCCCCGGGTCCGAGGGCACCGGCGGCACCGCCGCGGACGGTGCCGGGGCCTACCGCTGGCCGCGGCCGGAGCAGGACGGGGCCGCCCGGGCCGCCGGGAAGGCCCCCGCCGACGGCGCCGGCGGCTACCTGTGGGACCCGCGCCACCCGGAGCGCAACCCGTACGGGGCCACCGCCCCGGCCGCCCCGACCCCGCCCCACGGCACGCCGACCCCGCCGTACGGCACCCCGGTGCCGCCGGCCGGCACCCCGGCCCAGCCCTGGTGGCAGCGCGCCGACCTGCCGGAGGGCGACCCGCTGCGCAAGGAGGGCGCGAAGCGCCGCCCCGAGGCCGCCGCCGCACGGCGCCCCCGGGAGCGCTCGGCACTCGGCTTCTTCGGCTTCCTGCTGGCGATCGGCGCCGCCGCCGCGGTCTGGTCCGCCTCCGTCGACCGCGGCCACAACCCCACCGTGCTGAGCGCGACGGTGCTGGCCACCGCGCTGCTGGTGGTGGGCCTGACGCTGCTGGTCGGCGCGAAGTTCGGCCGGGCCCGGCGGCTGGCGGTGACCGGTCTGCTGCTCACCCTGGCGCTGGCCTTCGTCGGCCACTCGCCGGACTCCGTGCGCGACGCGGTGGGCGACCGCGCCTGGACCGTCGCCTCGGCCTCCGACCTGCACGACCGGTACAACCTGGGCGCCGGGGAGATCAGGCTGGACCTGTCCGGACTCGACCCGGCCGGGGCCGCCCTCGCCACCAAGGTCGACCTGGGCGTCGGCGACATGACCGTCACCGTGCCGGACGACGTGACGGTGAACCTGGTGACCCGGATCGGCCTCGGCAACGTCGCCCTCCCCGGTGACCGGAGCGACGGCACCGGGCGGCACACCTACCTGATCGGCCCTGCCAACGGGCAGCCGGCCAAGGGGACCCTCAATCTCGAACTCGGGATCGGGCTCGGCAACATCAAGGTGGTCCAGCAGTGAGGAAGCACCGGCTCGACCTGTTCTCGCTGATCGCGGGCGCGCTGTTCACGGTGATCGCCGTGCTCTACCTGGTCGCGGCGCTCAACGACCAGTCGGTGAACGGGCGGATCGTCATCCCGGTCACCTTCATCGTGCTCGGCGTCGGCGGCCTGGCCGGCGCGGTCGCGGCGGTGGCCCGGCGCGGCCGGCCCGACCGCGAGGAGTGACCCGCCCCGCCCGACCCTGGGGCGTCAGCTCTGCTGCGGGCCCAGGGTCAGCCGGTCCCCGTCCTTGCTGACGGCGTACCTGGGCAGCGGCTTGACCGCCGGCCCGTTGACCACCGCGCCGGTCGCGGCGTCGAACCGGGAGCCGTGGCAGGGGCAGTACAGCTGGCCGTTCTTCGGCGCGTCCACGGCGCAGCCCGCGTGGGTGCACACCGCGGAGAAGGCGCAGTACTGGCCGGCCTTGGGCTGGACGATGTAGACGGCGTCCCCGGTGGCCGGGTCCTTGACCTGGGCCGAGCCGCCGACCGGCACGCTCGCGGCGGGCACCGCGGGGGCCGGGGCGGTGGCGGCCGGGGCACCGGGGGCCGGGGCGCCGGAGGCCGGGGCCGCCGACTGCTTGGGCGCGACCGTCCGGTCCCGGCCGAAGGTGCGGGTCAGCGAGCCGGTGAGCAGCCCGGCCCCGCCGATCGCGACGGCCGCGATCCCGCCGTCCACCAGGGCCCGGCGCTTGACGTGGTCCTCGCCCAGCCCGCGCTCGTGGTCCCGCCCGGCCCGGCGGGCCAGGTAGCCGTCCACCGACAGGTACGGCGTGCCGGCCAGCAGCAGCGGCGTCCAGGCCATCAGGTAGGCCAGGTCGTTGCCGAGGTAGTACGGCGAGACGCTCCAGCTGACGGTCAGCCACAGGCTGAGGTTGAGCAGGGCGCCGCCGAGCGCGGCGGCCCGGCCCCAGAGGCCGACCAGGGTGCCGAGGCCCACCGCCAGCTCGCCGAAGGCGATGGCGAGCGCGAACAGGGTCGGGTGGTCGAGGGCGGGGCCGAGCAGGAAGGAGATCGGGCTGCCGCCCGCCTTGGCGGCCTGGGTCTGCGAGACGAAGGAGGCCGGGTCGCCCGCTCCGGCCAGGAAGTGGGCGTCGGAGAGCTTGTCGAGGGCGGCGTAGACGAACGTGACGCCGAGGAAGAGCCGCAGGGGCAGCAGCGCGTACCTGGACGCGAGCGCCCTCCGCTGCGCCGCCCGGGCGGCCCGGCCGGCCGCTCCCCCACCGGCCGGCACCGGGTTGCTGGCCTCCGACATCCCTCACACCTTCCCTCGCCGCCCGCCACTCCCTGACAGGTCCGGTCCGCATTCTGCCCGCTCCCGACCGCTTTCGGTGGGAGGTCCCTCCCGGAGAGCGGCGCCCGCACCGCGAAACGGCCGCGCCGTCGCTCCCTTCAGTACGGGAACGACGGCGCGGCCGTTCAGGCATCGGCCTCAGGACGAAGAAGCGCCCCGGCGGCCGGTGGGAGGGGTCACTCCCACTCGATGGTGCCCGGCGGCTTGCTGGTGACGTCGACGACGACGCGGTTCACGTCGCGGACCTCGTTGGTGATCCGGGTGGAGATCTTCGCCAGCACGTCGTACGGCAGGCGCGACCAGTCGGCGGTCATGGCGTCCTCGGACGAGACCGGGCGCAGCACGATCGGGTGACCGTAGGTGCGGCCGTCGCCCTGCACGCCCACGCTGCGGACGTCGGCGAGCAGCACGACCGGGCACTGCCAGATCTCGCGGTCCAGACCGGCCGCGGTCAGCTCCTCGCGGGCGATCGCGTCGGCGTCGCGGAGCAGGTCCAGACGCTCCTTGGTGACCTCGCCGACGATCCGGATGCCCAGGCCCGGGCCCGGGAACGGCTGGCGCTGGACGATCTCCTCCGGCAGGCCCAGCTCCTGGCCGACCATCCGGACCTCGTCCTTGAACAGCTTGCGCAGCGGCTCGACCAGCTGGAACTGGAGGTCCTCGGGCAGGCCGCCGACGTTGTGGTGGGACTTGATGTTGGCGGTGCCCTCGCCGCCGCCGGACTCCACCACGTCCGGGTACAGGGTGCCCTGGACCAGGAAGTCGACCGACTCGCCGTGCTCGCCGGCCTCGGCGATGATCTCGGCCTGGGCCTGCTCGAACACGCGGATGAACTCGCGGCCGATGATCTTGCGCTTCTCCTCGGGGTCGGTGACCCCCTTCAGCGCGTTCAGGAAGCGCTCGGAGGCGTCGACGACCTTCAGCTGGACGCCGGTGGCGGCCACGAAGTCCTTCTCGACCTGCTCGGTCTCGCCCTTGCGCATCAGGCCGTGGTCGACGTAGACGCAGGTCAGCTGGTCGCCGATGGCGCGGTTGACCAGCGCGGCCGCGACCGCGGAGTCCACGCCGCCGGACAGGCCGCAGATGGCGCGCTTGTCGCCGACCTGCTCACGGATCAGGGCGACCTGCTCCTCGACCACGCTGCCGGTGGTCCAGGTGGGGGCGATGCCGGCGCCGCGGTAGAGGAAGTGCTCCAGGATCTGCTGGCCGTGGTCGGAGTGCAGCACCTCGGGGTGGTACTGGACGCCGTACAGCCGGGCCTCGTCGTTCTCGAAGGCCGCGACCGGGACCAGGTCGGTGGAGGCGGTGACGGCGAAGCCCTCCGGGGCGGCCGAGCAGGCGTCGCCGTGCGACATCCACACCGAGTGCTGCGCCGGGACGCCCTCGAACAGGGTGGAGCCGCTGCGGGAGACGGTCAGCGGGGTGCGGCCGTACTCGCGGGCGCCGTTGTTGTCGACGGTGCCGCCGAGGGTCTTGGCCATCAGCTGGAAGCCGTAGCACATGCCGAAGACCGGGACACCGGCCTCGAAGATCGCGCGGTCGATCTGCGGCGCGCCCTCTTCGTAGACCGACGACGGGCCGCCGGAGAGGATGATCGCCTTGGGGTTCTTGGCGAGCATCTCGGCGACCGGCATGCTGCTCGGCACGATCTCGCTGTAGACCCGCGCCTCACGCACCCGACGGGCGATGAGCTGGGCGTACTGGGCGCCGAAGTCGACCACCAGAACGGGGTCGTTGTCCGGCGCGGACTGGACGGGAATTGCAGAGGACACAGACGGCCTTCCGGCAGCGGTATCGAGGTGCCCGCGCGTGACCGCCTCCCCGGCAGGGGGGCTGCGGCTGCGGCGGACGGTGTGGGGTGTCTGGACACCGATTCTACCGGGCTGTCCGGTTTCACTCGTCTGCCCGTCCGAACGACCGTGACCGGGCGGGGCGGCGGTTCGTTGCTTCCTACGAACGTACGGCCGCGCCGCGTCCGCCAGACGCGCCGCCCGCCCCCGCGGGGGCACCGCCGTACGGCAGCAGGACCACGCGTGGAGTTCCATCCCAGTCCACCGGCGCACGTGGTGCCGCCGCCCGGCCCGCCGGGCAGCGGCACCGTGGGACCGTGCGCGGGTGCCGCGGCCGGCCAGCAGGGGACAGCGACCCCGGCCGCGACTGGGCCGAGAGGTGGGACGGCCGGAGTCCGGGGACGCCCGGGGCCGGCCGTCGCACCCCCGGTCCGGTCCGGTGCGCGCCCGGGCGCACTCCCCCCTTCACCCCGCGCCGCTACGCGCGTCCCCGTGCGCCACAACCATCCAGACCACTACGCACCGTGATCATCGACGGCGGCCCCGGCAGGAAATGCTCTGTGCCGAACTGTGCCGAACCGGTTGCAGAGCGAGCCCTCCGTCCAGCACGATGCTCGTTGTACGCGGTTCTCCCGGCGCCTCACGGCTCACCGAGGGGGCCCGCGACGGCGTTCTCCGCAGCCGCGCCACGGAAGGCGGCCGCGGTTCCTCAGTTCACGCTCCGTGAGCGTAGGACCGGCGCGACCTGTGCGCCGAGCCACCGCGCACGGGCGTGCGCGCCCCGCGCGGCCGGCCACCCACGCCGGAGCCGCGCGGCGCGCCCCGAAGCCGACCGACCCGACGGCGCTCCTCCCCCGGCGCCGTCACCCCAGCACCGGCGCGGCCCTGACGCCGAGTGCTGAACGACAAAGGGCCCCGTTCCCCCGCGGGGCCCTTTGCCCTTTCCTCTTCCTCAGGGATGCGCGCTCAGGGGTGCCCGCTCAGGGGTGCTCGCGCCACACGCTCGGGTCGACCGGCTCCTCGGCCGGAGGCGGCGGCACCGCGCCGGGCACCGGCCTCCCGCCGACCGGGGCGGGCGGCTCCTCGTGCGAGCCGAGCACCTCGCTCACCCCGCCGCCGGGGGCGAACGGCGCGTCCTGCGGCGCGTCGGCCTGCGGCGGCACCCCGTGGCCCGGAACGCCCTGGGCCGGCACCCCCTGGGCCGGAACGCCGTACGGCGGCGTCGCGTACGGCACCGCCGGATGGGGCACCGTGCCCCGCCCCGGGGCGAACGGGGACTCGGCGTACGGCACGGCGCCCTGCGGCGCACCCGCGCCCCGGCCGCGGAAGGCCGCCAGCAGCGGCGGCACCAGCAGCGCGCCGGCCAGCGCCCAGACCGCGTTGGCCACCAGCACGCTCACGAAGGCCAGCCC
The DNA here is from genome assembly GCF_042789775.1 of Kitasatospora sp. NPDC056800. Classification (NCBI taxonomy): domain Bacteria; kingdom Bacillati; phylum Actinomycetota; class Actinomycetes; order Kitasatosporales; family Streptomycetaceae; genus Kitasatospora; species Kitasatospora sp. NPDC056800. Next base: position 23,160 of record NZ_JBHUAL010000057.1, read on the forward strand.
GCCCGACTCCTCCTGGGAGATCTCCATCCGCGCCGAGCCGATCCAGCCCGAGCTGGACGTGGTCCGCGTCATCAGCACGCCGGAGACCGTCATCAGCAGGGTGAGCGCCCCGGCGTGCACGGCGGCCAGGCGCAGCCGGTCGGCCGCGTCCAGCCCCCGCCGGAACGCCACCCGGCCGAGCAGGGCCGCCGAGACGAGCGCGAGCAGCCCGGCCCAGCGCCAGTCGCCGGTCAGGTCGTGCAGGTCGAAGAAGGAGAAGTCGGTCTCGCTGCTGCGGTCGCCCCAGGAGGAGTCGCCGCGGGAGCCGTCGCTGCCGGACAGTCCGGAGTGCGCCCGGAAGGTCGCTCCCGAGCCGAAGCCGAGCAGGTTGAGGCCGAGGTTGGGCAGGAAGGCCAGCGAGATCCCGGTCTGCGCCCCGCTCTCGCTGGTGGCCGCGACCAGGACGAAGGCCGTCACCGAGGACAGCCCGACCGTGACCGCCAGCGCCTGGCCGGCGGCCAGCGCGGACACCGCCCAGCCGCGCACCGCGCGGCTGCGCCAGGCGGCCCAGCGCAGCGCGTCGGTGCCGTGGACGAGGAAGGCCAGCAGGCCGGCCAGCACCGCGGTCCAGGCGACCGCCTCCAGCCAGCCGGAGCCCGCCGTGATCAGCGGTTGACCGGACTTCTGGGCGCCGGAGCCGAAGTCGCCGAAGTAGTCGGGTTTCGCGGCGCGGCCCGAGGGGTTCCATTCGGTGCCGCCGAGCAGCCCGAGCAGTCCGCTCACCGCCGCGAGGACCAGGGCGGTGCGCAGCGCCTCGGCGGCGGCCTGGCCCCGGGTGAGCTGGCCCACCACGGCCTTGCGCCGGCGCAGCCCGGCCCGCAGGCCGAGCCAGAGCGCCAGGCACCACAGGACGGTGACGGTCATCGGCAGCACCCGGAGGGCGATCTCCAGCCGGTCGGTCCGGTCGTGGCCCAGCGGGCTCTGGTACCCGAGCCGGAACGGTGCGCCGAGCGCGTTCAGGGCCATCGACACCGCCGAGCCGAAGCGCTCGCCGAAGCCGGCCGACTGGAACCGGTACTCGTACTGGTAGTCGCTCGGGATCGCCGCGATGAGCGCGGCGGCCAGCAGGACGAGGGTCGGCGCGACGGCGACCTTGACGGCCGGGCGCCAGTCCGCGGCGGTCAGCAGGCGCTGGAAGGCGGGCTGCTTGTCGTACTCCTGCCCGGCACCCCAGCTGCCCAGGGCGGGCGGGACCGCGGCCACCGGCCCGTACCCCGGCTGGGGTCCGTACCCGGGCTGCGGTCCGTACGGCGGCGGGACGGGCGGAGCCGCACCCGGCGGAGGCGGTGGGACGGGCGGGGCGGCGGGCGGGGCGGCGGCCGCCGGGGCAGGGGGCGCGAACGGCCGACCGCACGACCCGCAGGCGGGCGCCCCCTCCTCCGAAGTCGCCCCGCACGATGTGCAGTTGGCCATGGCCCGCGTTCCCCCCGCTCGACGAGTCCCTGGCCGCTCCAGGGAGCCCGTTTATCCCATCGGACCCGAACGGATGTCAACCGGGAACCGGGGCAGGCGGATTGGCCCGTCGGGCCGGTCTCAGCCGCGCTTCTTCGGGACCTCCGGGACGGGCAGCAGCGGCAGCCGCAGCGCGCCGAACGCGCCCTCGGGCACGGCCGGCCGGGCCGGCGCCACCGCCGCCACCCGCAGGTACTCCGCGCCCTGGGCCGGGCGCTGGTCCGCCTCGCCCTTGTTCGGCCACATCGACATGGCGCGCTCGGCCTGGGCGGTGATGGTGAGCGAGGGGTTGACGCCCAGGTTGGCGGAGACGGCCGAACCGTCCACCACGCTGATCCCGGGGTAGCCGTACAGCCGGTGGTACGGGTCCACCACTCCGGTCTCGGGGGCGTCGCCGATCGGGCAGCCGCCGAGGAAGTGCGCCGTCATCGGGATGTCGAAGATCTCGCCGACGGTGCTGCCCGGGAAGCCGTTGATCTCGTCGGCCAGCGCCTGGGCGCCCCGCTCCGCCGCCGGGATCCAGGTCGGGTTGGGTTCGCCGTGGCCCTGGCCGGAGGTGAGCCGGGCCTTGCCGAGCGGGCCCTTCTTCAGCGAGACGGTGATCGAGTTGTCCAGCGACTGCATCACCAGGCCGATGATCGTCTTCTCGGACCAGCGGCGCTGGTTCATCGAGCGGGCGAAGGTCACCGGGTGGAGCGCCGTGTTGCCCAGGTAGCGCAGCCAGCGCGGGACCGCCCCACCGCCCCTGACCTGGGCGATGGACAGCGCGCCCATCGCGTTGGAGCCCTTGCCGTAGCGGACCGGCTCGATGTGGGTGTTGGCGTCCGGGTGGATCGAGGAGGTGATCGCCACGCCCTTGGTGAAGTCCGCCTTGCTGCCGTAGCGCCGGTCGGTGGTCTGCGCGCCCACCAGGGCCTCGGAGTTGGTGCGGGTCAGCTCGCCCAGCCGCGCCGAGATCCGGGGCAGGTGGCCGCCGTCCCGCATCCGGTGCAGCAGCGACTGGGTGCCGTAGGTGCCGGCCGCGACGACCACCCGGGCCGCGGTGACGGTCCGCGCGCCCGCCTTCACCCGGTCGGTCCTCGACCGCGCGTCGGTGCGGCGCACGTCCACCGCGTAGCCGCCGCTCCCGTCGGCCCCTTCGATCTCCCGGATCCGGGCCACCGTGGTGAGCGGGTGGATCTCCGCCCCGCCCCGCTCGGCCAGGTACAGGTAGTTCTCGGTGAGCATGTTCTTGGCGCCGTGCCGGCAGCCGGTCATGCACTCGCCGCACTCCACGCAGGCCTTGCGGGCCGGGCCGGCGCCGCCGAAGTACGGGTCGGCGACCTCGCTCCCGGGGGCCGCCTTGGCGGTGCCGTCGGTGTCCTCGCCGTCGCCGAAGAAGACCCCGACCGGCGCCATGTGGAAGGTGTCGCCGACGCCCATCCGCTCGGCGGCCGCCTTGAGGTGGACGTCGGAGGGGGTGAGGGTCGGGTTGAGCCGGACCCCGAGCATCCGCTGCGCCTGGTCGTAGAACGGCGCCAACTCCTGCTGCCAGTCGGTGATGTGGCGCCACTGGCGGTCCTCGAAGAAGGCCTTCGGCGGCACGTACAGGGTGTTGGCGTAGTTCAGCGAGCCGCCGCCGACCCCGGCGCCGGCCAGGATCAGCACGTTGGCCAGCAGGTGGATCCGCTGGATGCCGTACAGCCCGAGCGCCGGCGCCCACAGGTAGTTCGGCAGGTCCCAGGAGTTCCTGGGCAGTTCGTCCCGGTCGAAGCGCCGGCCGGCCTCCAGGACGGCGACCCGGTAGCCCTTCTCGGTCAGCCGCAGGGCCGCGACCGAACCGCCGAAGCCGGACCCGACCACCACCACGTCGTAGTCGAACTCCGCCGCACCGCCGGACTGCACCATCTGCCACCGCTCCTTCACCGGGTGAACCTGCCTGTGGGTACCGCGAACCGGGCCCCGCCGCAGGTGCGGGGCCCTGGGGCCTGTCTGCGGGGGCCTACTTGAAGCGCAGCGCCTTGAGCACCCGCAGCCCGCCGGTCATCAGGGCGGCGAACTGCTTGTCGTCCAGGCCGAACGAGGGCGCGATCGGCATCAGCCGCTGGGTCGCGACGGTCTGCGCCTCGGTGAAGCGCAGGATGCCCTCCGCGCCGTGCCGGCGGCCCAGCCCGGAGTCGCCCATGCCGCCCATCGGCGAGCCGACCGAGCCGTACGCGGCGGCGTACGCCTCGTTGACGTTGACCGTGCCGGTGCGCAGCCGGGCCGCGACCGCCCGGCCGCGCCGCAGGTCCCTGGTCCAGACGCTGGAGTTCAGGCCGTACGGCGTGGAGTTGGCGGCGGCCACCGCCTCCTCCTCGGTGTCGAAGCGGTAGAGGGAGACGACCGGGCCGAAGGTCTCCTCGGCGCAGACCGCCATCTCCGGGGTGACGCCGTCGAGGATGGTCGGCTCGTAGAAGAGCGGGCCGAGGTCCGGCCGGGCGCGCCCGCCGGCCACCACGGTGGCGCCCGCCTTGACCGCCTCCTCCACGTGCCGGCCGGTGGTCTCCAGCTGGCGGGCGGAGACCAGCGAGCCCATGTCCGCACCGTACGCGAGGCCGCCGCCGAGGCGCAGCGCCCGGGTGCGGGCGGCGAAGCGCTCCAGGAACTCGTCGGCCACCGAGCGGTGCACCAGCAGCCGCTCGATCGAGATGCAGAGCTGTCCGGCGGAGGAGAAGCAGGCCCGTACGGCGCCCGCGGCGGCCGCGTCGAGGTCGGCGTCGGCGAGCACCAGCATGGCGTTCTTGCCGCCGAGTTCGAGCGAGGCGCCGACCAGCCGGGCGGCGGCGCGCTGGGCGACGTCGCGGCCGGTGCGGGTGGAGCCGGTGAACGAGACGTAGTCGGCGTGCTCCACCACGGCGGGGCCGATCACCGGGCCGTCGCCGATCACGATCTGCCACAGGTCGGCGGGCAGTCCGGCCTCGATCAGCAGCTCGCGGGCCCACAGCGCGGTCAGCGCGGTCTGGGTGTCGGGCTTGTTGACCACCGCGTTGCCGGCCACGAAGGCCGGCAGGGCGTCACCGACGGACAGCTCCAGCGGGTAGTTCCACGGAGAGATGTGGCCGACCACGCCCTTGGGGCGGCGGGCCTCGACGGCGTGGGTGAGCACCGGCAGCGCGCCGCCGTGCCGCTTGTCCTTGAGGTACCCGTGCGCGGCCCGCCCGTAGTGCCGGGCGGCCATGGCGACGGCCAGCACCTCCTCGAAGGCGTGCAGCCGGGCCTTGCCGGTCTCCGCCTGGACGAGGTCCAGCACCTCGTCCTGCCGCTTGAGCAGCAGGTCGTGGAAGCGCAGCAGGACGGCGGCGCGGCGGCGCACCGGCAGCGCGGCCCAGGCCCCCTGGGCGCGGCGGGCCAGCTGGAAGGCGACCTCGACGTCGGCCGGGGTGGACTGCGGCAGGCTGGCCAGCCGTTCGCCGGTCAGCGGGGCGACGGTCTCCACCAGGTCGGGTTCACCGGTGGCGGTGACGCCGGTGGCCAGCCTGGCGACCAGGGACGGCGGGACGGCCGCGGCGACGGTCCGGCCGCCGCCGGGGGCCGCCGGGTTGCCGGCGCCGGAGGGTTCGGTGGCCACTGCGTCTGCTGTGAGGTCCGACATACGGCGCAGCCTAGGCGCTCGGCGGCCGGTCCGGTACCCGTCGGTAACAAGAATCTGCCGCAGTCGGGCGAAAGCGGGCGCCCCCGCCCGACCCGGTCAGCGGCTCGGGGCGAAGTTGTTGAGCACCGCGTAGAAGCGCTGCTCGGCCTCGTTCCACTCGTTGCCCCGGTCCGGGCTGGACGAGTAGATCGCGTAGCTGGTGCCGTCCTGGCTGATGAACTCGGTCTCGATCGCGCGCCGGCGGCCGCCCTCCTTGGCCAGGTAGCTGAACTCCCAGACCGCCGCCTCCTGGCCCTTCACCGCCGTGCCGGCCATCCGGTGCTGCTTGTAGTCCTTGAGCGACTTGGCGACGGTGGCCTCCATCTGCCGCATGTGCTCCAGCGGCTTGACCGACTGGCCGACCGTGACGGCGAACTGGAGGTAGTGCACCTTGCCGTCGGGGCTGTAGTAGATCTGGTTGTCCCCGGCGCTGATCCGCTGCCAGGACGGGGTGCCGTTCGGCAGCGGGAAGCGGAAGCCGGCCGGGTCGTCGACCCAGTGGTAGCCGCTGGGCGGCGCCGCCGCGGGGGTGGCGTCGCTGGTGGGCTCCGGTCCGGTGGACTCGGCGGCGGTCGGCGTCGGGTCGTCGGGGGTGTCGCCGCCGACCACGTGCCGGGTGACCAGGAAGGTGCCCGCGGCGGCCAGCAGGCCGACGGCCACCGCTATGCCGACGATCTTCAGCAGGTTGCGGCGCTTGGCCGGTCCCCGCTCCGGCGCAATGGAGTGCGGCACCGGCGCGACGGGACCGGTGTGCGCCCGGGCAGCGTCCTGCGCGCCCCCGGCGGTGTCCGGTTCGGCGAGGACGGGCGCGGCGGGAACAGCGGCGACCGCAGGGACGGCGGGCGCGGCGGGGACAGCGGGGACGGCGGCCCCGGAGGCCTTCGGCTCGGTCGGCTCCTCGGAGCCTTCGGCCGGCTCCACCACGGCCACCGGGCCCTCGGTGCGGTCCACCACCGGCACCGACCGGGTGGGCGTACGCACCGACGGGACCGACTTCAGGCCCATCGTGTGCCCGGCCCGCACCTCGGCCAGCATCGCGGCCGCCTCGTCCGCGGTGGGCCGCTCGGCCGGGTCCTTCGCCATCAGCGCGGCCAGCACCGGCCCCAGCGGCCCGGCCCGCCGCGACTCCGGCAGCGGCTCGTCGACCACCGCGGCGAGCGTGGTGATCGGCGAGTCCCGCCGGAACGGCGACTGGCCCTCGACCGCCGCGTACAGCGTCGCCCCGAGGCCCCACAGGTCGGAGGCGGGACCGGGCCGCTCGCCCTGGGCGCGCTCCGGCGCCAGGTAGTCCGGCGAGCCGACCAGGTCGCCCGGCCGGGTCAGCTCGGTCGAGCCCTCGTACTTCGCGATGCCGAAGTCCAGCAGCACCACCCGCCCGGTGCCGCGCTCCAGCAGCACGTTGGCCGGCTTCACGTCCCGGTGCAGCACGCCCAGCTGGTGGCCGCGGTGCAGCGCGGCCAGCACCTGGCTGCCGACCTCGGCGGCGGCGCGCGGCTGCAGGGTGCCGTCCTGGCTGATCACGTCGGCCAGCGAGCGTCCGTCGACCAGCTCCATCACGATCCACGGCCGGCCGTCCTGCTCCAGCACGTCGTGCACGGTGATCACACCGGGGTGCTTGATCCGCGCGGCCGCGCTGGCCTCGCGCTTCATCCGGGTGTGCAGGATCTGCAGGTCCTCCTCGGGCAGGTGGTTGACGGTCAGCTCCTTGACCGCGACCTCCCGGTCGAGCATCCGGTCCCAGGCCCGCCAGACGGTGCCCATGCCGCCCCGGCCGAGCCGCTCGCCGAGCTCGTACCGCCCGGCCAGCAAACGCTCCGCCTCGGCCGCCTCCGGCCGGTCCTGCACGCCCATCTGCGCCCGCTCCCCCACACATTCCGCCTGCCGTCACCGCGACGGAGGGCCTGGTGCAGACCACTGTTCGAACAAATCCCACGCACACATTAGGCGCACCTTGCCGCCCCCGGTAATCACGCCCACCCCCCGGACCGGTGGAACGGAATCCGGGCGGGCCGTCAGCCTGCGAACAGCACCACCGCGACGATTCCCAGCACCAGCAGCACGAACACTCCGCCCACCAGCAGCGGGCCCCACAGGGAGGGGGGTATCCGGGGCGGCTTCGCCCCGCTCCCTGCCCCCAAGTCCCCACCGTTCCGGCCCTTTCGGGCACTCCTCCCGGCCCTGGAGCCGACGGCCCTCCCGCCGCGCCCGCGCGGCACCGCCGGCGTCTCCGGCACCGGCACCGGCCCCCCTGCGGCCCGGCTCCGCTCCTCCGCCTCCCCGTCGACCGGCTCCGGCGCCCCCGCCAGCAGCCCCGCCAGCTCCTCGCGCACCGCCTCCGCCGTCGGCCGCAGCACCGGATCGGGCTGCAACAGCCGCTCCACCAGCGGCGCGAGCGGCCCGCACACCACCGAGGGCTCCCGCCGCCCGTCCCGTACGGCCGTCACCAGCTCCGGCACGTCCCGCTCCGGGTACGGCGAACGGCCGGTGACCAGCCGGTGCACCAGCACCCCGAGCGCCCAGCAGTCGCCCGCCGGGCCGCCGTCCAGCGGCCAACGCTCCGCCACCGGGCCGACCAGGGTCGCCCGCACCTCGTACCGGCGCCGCCCGCCCGGCCCGCCGAGCTCCTCGGCCAGCGCCTCCTCGGCCACCCCGGCGAGCAGCCCGCCGAGCATCGCCGCGCCGTCCTCGCAGACCAGCACCGCCTCCGCGGTCAGCGCGCCGTGGGTCAGCCCGGCCGCGTGCAGCGCCCGCAGCGCCCCGGCCAGGTCCGCCGCCAACTCGGCCGCCCGGTACGGCGGCAGCGGCCCTTCGGCGAGCAGCTCGGCCACCGTCCGCCCGACCGGCCGCTCCTCCACCGTCCACAGCAGCTCGCCCTCGACGAACGCGCCGACCCCGCGCAGCAGCCGCGGATGCGCGACCGGCGCGGTCGAACCGACCGCCGCCACCCGGCGCACCATCCGGTCCGCCTGCGCCGCGGCGGCCGCCTCCGGATCCTGGCCCGCCGTCAGCACCCCCGGCAGCTCCAGGGCGCCCAGCAGCACCGATTCACCGGTCCGCTCGTCCACCGCCTGGGCGCGCAAGGGTTCGGGGCGGTCCGTCAGCCGGTACCGCCCCGCCAGCAACTGACCGGGGCCGCCTCGCATGCCAGTTCCTCTCACTCACCGAGCAGCCTACTGAGCGGCTCCCAGGGCCTGCCGTCGAATTCCCTCGCCTCCGGGCGAACGACGGGAGTCCGACGACAGGCCCTAGGCTCGATCCCATGGACTGGACCGATCTGATCGACACCGCCTTCGAGGCATCCGGGAACAGCAGCAAAGCCAACCAGGCCGAGGCCGTCCGCGCCGTCGAGGCGACCGTCATCGACGGCGAGAAGCCGGTCGCCTCCACCGCCGGGCGCCACCCCGACCACTTCCGCAAGGGAGTGCTCGTGCTGACCACCCATCGGCTGCTCTTCCTGAAGGACGGGAAGCCGCCGGTCCCGGTTCCGCTCGCCGCCGTCACCGACGTCACCGTGACCCGCACCAAGCTCAACGGCGAAGTGCTCCTGGTGGTGGCGCTCAGCGGCTCGCACCGCTTCGAGGACGTGGCCAAGGCCGAGTTCTTCGCCGAGCAGCTCCGGGCCTCCGCCCGGGCCGCCCGGAACGCCCCGAAGGCCGGGCCCGCCGCCACCCCGGTCGAGGCGTCCGCCGGCGAGCAGCTCATCGGCCAGCTGGAACGGCTGGCCGCCCTGCGCGCCTCCGGTGCGCTCACCGAGGACGAGTTCACCCGCGCCAAGCAGCGCCTGATCGGTTAGGACCTGCCGCCCTACGGCGCGGGCTGGAAGCTGTTGAAGACGACGTCCCGGAGCGGGGCCTGGGCGGCCCACTCCGCGTCCGGGACTATCCAGTAGATCGAGTACCCGTACTTGGGCGGGGTCCCGGTCACGAAGCCGCGGTTGAGCGAGTGCATCCTGGGCGTGCCGTTGGTCCACTCCCAGTCCGCCGCGTTGGTCCACTGCCGGTAGGTGATCGCCGCCAGGTTGAGCCGCTGGTAGTTGCTGACCTGACCGCGGACGTTCGGCTCCGACTCCTGCCAGTCCGCGACCGCGCTCGCCCCGGGCGACGTGGTCCACTCGATCCGCAGCTGGCTGCCGTCGGCCGCGTTCTTGAAGATCCGCCGGTTGGCGTCCGACCCGGTCGGCTGCAGACCGTCCGGCAGCACGACGGAGAAGCCGCTCGGGTCCTTGTACTCGTGGTACCCGGCCGGCACGGCACCCGGCGCGGCCGACGCGGGCTGCGCCGGTGCCGCCGGGGGCTGGACGGGAGCCGCCGGCGCACCGGCGGACTGCGCGGGCGCGTCCGGCGCCGCGGCCGGGTCGCCGGTCGGCTGGGCGGGCGCCGGGGCGGGCGCGGGTTCGCCCGTCGGTGCCGACGTCGGCACCGGCTCGGTACCGGTCGCCCCCGGCGAGGTGGCGACCGCGCTCTGCGAGGCCGCGCCGTTCGCGCCGCCGTCGTCGGTGCCGACCATCCGGACGACCGCCACCACTCCCGCGATCAGCAGCAGCACCACGATCACGGTGGCGATGGCCAGCCGTCGCCGGCCGGTGCGCGGATCGGCCCCGGCCGCCTGGGTCGCGCCCATCGTCCACTCGCTGGTCACCGGCCGGATCGGCTCCGCGCCCGGCTCCTCGGACGGCGTCCCGGCGGGCTCCGCGTCCTGGGCCCGACTCCCGACCCGGACCGTCCCCAGCAGCCCGCCCACCGACCGCTTGCGGCCGTTCCCGGTCTGCTCCGGCTCCTTCGGCGAAGACTCCGAGGGCTCCGAGGGCTCCGCGGACTCCGCCGAGGTCGACGCCGACGCCGACGGCTCGGACGGCTCCACGGCGTTCGACGCCTCCGCCGGCCCCGCCGCCTTCGACAGCCCCGCCTTCGACAGCCCCGACGCCTTCGAGGCCTTCGGCTCCTCGGCCGGCTTCTCCAGCGGCACCGCGTGCTCGGTGGTGGACTCGGCCCGCGCGGTCGCCTCCGCGACCACCCGCTTGAGCATCGACCGGGTCTGCGAGGCGTCCAGCCGCTCGGCCGGGTCCTTCGCCAGCAGCCCCTCGATCACCGGCTGCAGCGGCCCGGCGTTCACCGGCGCGATCAGGTCCTCGGTCATCACCGCGGTCAGCGTGGCCAGCGCCGAGCCCCGGTCGTAGGGCGGCCGGCCCTCGACCATCGCGTACAGCGTGCCGCCCAGCGACCACAGGTCGGCCGGCGGCCCGGGCTTCTGCCCGCGGGCCCGCTCCGGGGAGATGTACGAGGGCGCGCCGACGAGCATCCCGGTCGAGGTGACGGAGGCGTCGCCCTCCACGCTGGCGATGCCGAAGTCGGTGAGCACGACCCGGCCGTCCTCGCCGATCAGCACGTTGGACGGCTTGACGTCGCGGTGCAGGATGCCGAGCGCGTGCGCCGCGCTGAGCACGCCCAGCACGTCGAGCGCGATCTCCGCCGCCCGGGCGGGGGCCAGCGGCCCGTCCTCCCGGACCACGTCGGCCAGCGAGCGGGACTCGACCAGCTCCATGACGATCCACGGCCGGTCGTCCTCGTCGACCACGTCGAAGACCGTCACCGCCGAACTGTGCCGGATCCGCGCGGTCGCCTTGGCCTCGCGCAGCGTCCGGGTGATCAGCCGGTGCTTCTCCTCCTCGTCGACGCTGGCGTTCATCCGCAGTTCCTTGACCGCGACGGTCCGGCCCAGCATCTCGTCCTCGGCGCGCCAGACGGTGCCCATGCCGCCGCGCCCGAGCACGCCGTTCAGGCGGTAGCGGCCGGCCAGGAGGCGGCCGGTGGAACCCTGCGCCTGGGTCATTCGGAACGTTCCCCCATGTGCTGCTGGCGGTCGTGGTGACGGCGCGTCGGCCCGACCTGGGGCCCGGACGCCCAAGCCTCCATCATCTCCTGTCCGGAGGGCCCGCGACCACCCGGCCCCCGCATCGAGCCGGTACGAACCGGAACGGAGGCGGCGCTCCGTGCCCGATCTGTGATCGAAAACTCGCCAAGATCTGTCCGGACCACTGCTACCGTTCGGCAGCTCATCGTATTCCGGGGGGATTCGACGCCCATGACCGCACCCGCACCGGGCACTGACGGCCCATCGATCCGGCCGCACACCGCCCAGCACTACTCGGTCGCACCACCCCCCGTCTCCCCCGAGGGCTACGTCGCCCCCGGCATGCCCGGCGCCCCCGTGGCCGGCTTCGACCCCGTCGAACCCACGCCCAGGACCGCCCCCCGGCACCGCACCGCCCTGGCCGTCTCCCTCGCCCTGCTCGCCATGCTCCTCGGCGGCCTCGCCTACGGCAGCGCCCCGCTGCGCGCCGCCGACAGCCTCGGCTGGCTGGCCATCGCCCCGGCCGGCCTGGTCGCCCTCCCGCTCGGCCGGCTCGGCGGCCAGGGCCGCTTACTCCCCCCGCTCGGCGCGCTCCTCGCCGCCGGCGCCCTGCTCCTCGGCCAGCTGATCGAGCACCTCCGCCGCGTCCACGCCGACGGCCCGGCCCCCGGCGGCCTGCTGCACGACACCGTCACCGCCTGGCGCGCCGACCTCCGCCCCCTCGACGCCGCCTTCTACGCCATCGCCCTCATCGGCGGCTTCCTCCTCACCCGCCGCAGCGCCACGCGGAGTTGACCGCCCGCCCCGTCCCCTCCCCGCACCGCACCCGCCTCCCGCACCGGGAAAAGGAGAAGGCCCCCGCCGTCACCCGGCAGGGGCCCCTCGATCAGGTCAGGTCAGGTCAGGACTCAGCGGTGGTCGAGCGCCGGGTTGACGGTGACCTCGACCCGCTGGAACTCCTTGAGCTCCGTGTAGCCCGTGGTGGCCATCGCCCGACGCAGCGCGCCGAACAGGTTCATGGTCCCGTCCGGCGTGTGCGAGGGCCCGGTCAGGATCTCCTCGGTGGTGCCGACGGTCCCGAGGTCCACGCGCTTGCCGCGCGGCAGCTCCTCGTGGACGGCCTCCATCCCCCAGTGGATCCCCTTGCCCGGGGCGTCCGTCGCCCGCGCCAGCGCGGCACCGATCATGACCGCGTCCGCGCCGCAGGCCACGGCCTTCGGGATGTCCCCGCTGTAGCCGACGCCGCCGTCCGCGATCACGTGCACGTAGCGGCCACCGGACTCGTCCATGTAGTCGCGACGGGCGGCCGCCACGTCGGCCACGGCGGTGGCCATCGGCACCTGGATGCCCAGGACGTTCCGCGTGGTGTGGGCGGCGCCGCCGCCGAAGCCGACCAGCACACCGGCGGCACCGGTCCGCATCAGGTGCAGGGCCGCGGTGTACGTGGCGCAGCCGCCGACGATCACCGGGACGTCCAGCTCGTAGATGAACTGCTTGAGGTTGAGCGGCTCGGCGGCGCTGGAGACGTGCTCGGCCGAGACGGTGGTGCCGCGGATGACGAAGACGTCGACGCCGGCGTCCACCACGGCCTTGGAGAACTCGGCGGTGCGCTGCGGCGAGAGCGCGGCGGCGGTGACCACGCCGGAGTCGCGGACCTCCTGGATCCGCTGCTTGATCAGCTCGGCGCGGATCGGCGCGGCGTAGATCTCCTGGAGCCGGCGGGTCGCGGTGGACTCGTCGGTGATCGCGGCGATCTCGTCCAGCAGCGGCTGCGGGTCCTCGTAGCGGGTCCACAGGCCTTCGAGGTTCAGCACGCCCAGACCGCCGAGGCGGCCGATCTGGATGGCCTGCTGCGGCGAGACCACGCTGTCCATCGGGGCGGCCAGGAACGGCAGCTCGAAGCGGTAGGCGTCGATCTGCCAGGCGATCGAGACCTCCTTCGGGTCCCGGGTCCGGCGGCTGGGGACGACGGCGATGTCGTCGAAGGCGTACGCCCGTCGGCCGCGCTTGCCTCGCCCGATCTCGATCTCAGTCACTTCGAGCCCTTCTGCTTTGTTGCTCATGCCCGCCGGGTCACCCCGGCCGCCCCCCAGTATCCCGTACTGCCGCTGGTCCCGCCCCGACGGCCCGCGCCCGGGCGCACCGGCAGGGGCCCGCCGCCGCGGTGCGGCAGCGGGCCCCTCGGTGGCCGGTGGCTCAGCGGGCCGAGTAGTTCGGCGCCTCGACGGTCATCTGGATGTCGTGCGGGTGGCTCTCCTTGAGGCCCGCCGAGGTGATCCGGACGAAGCGGCCCTTGCTCTCCATCTCGGCGACGGTGCCGGCGCCGACGTAGCCCATGGTCTGGCGCAGGCCGCCGACCAGCTGGTGCAGCACGGCCGACAGCGGGCCGCGGTAGGGCACCTGGCCCTCGATGCCCTCGGGGACGAGCTTGTCGTCCGAGGCCACCTCGGCCTGGAAGTAGCGGTCCTTGGAGTACGAGCGGCCCTGGCCGCGGGACTGCATGGCGCCCAGCGAGCCCATGCCGCGGTAGGACTTGAACTGCTTGCCGTTGATGAACATCAGCTCGCCCGGGGACTCCTCGCAGCCGGCCAGCAGCGAGCCGAGCATCACGGTGTCGGCACCGGCGGCCAGCGCCTTGCCGATGTCGCCCGAGTACTGCAGGCCGCCGTCGCCGATGACCGGCACGCCGGCCGCCAGGCAGGCCTGGGCGGCCTCGTAGATGGCGGTGACCTGCGGGACGCCGATGCCGGCGACCACGCGGGTGGTGCAGATGGAGCCGGGGCCGACGCCGACCTTGACGCCGTCCACGCCGGCGTCGATCAGCGCCTGGGCGCCGTCCCGGGTGGCCACGTTGCCGCCGACCACGTCGATCCCGACGGCCGACTTGATCTTCGCGATCCAGGCCAGCGCGTTGTGGCTGTGGCCGTGCGAGGTGTCCACCACCAGGAAGTCCGCACCGGCCTCGACCAGGGCCTGGGCCCGGTCGAACGCCTCGGCGCTGGCACCGACGGCGGCGCCGACCAGCAGCCGGCCCTCGGCGTCCTTGGCGGCGTTCGGGTACTGCTCGGCCTTGACGAAGTCCTTGACGGTGATCAGGCCCTTGATCCGGCCCTCGTCGTCGACCAGCGGCAGCTTCTCGATCTTGTGGCGGCGCAGCAGGGCCATGGCGTCCACGCCGGAGATGCCGACCTTGCCGGTGATCAGCGGCATCGGGGTCATGATCTCGCGGACCTGGCGGGTGCGGTCCGACTCGAAGGCCATGTCGCGGTTGGTGACGATGCCGAGCAGCTTGCCCGCCTCGTCGGCGATCGGCACGCCGGAGATGCGGAACTTGGCGCACAGCGCGTCGGCCTCGCCCAGGGTGGTCTCCGGGCCGACCGTGATCGGGTCGGTGACCATGCCGGACTCGGACCGCTTCACCAGGTCGACCTGGTTGGCCTGGTCCTCGACCGAGAGGTTGCGGTGCAGCACGCCGACGCCGCCCTGGCGGGCCATCGCGATGGCCATGCGCGACTCGGTGACCTTGTCCATCGCCGCGGACAGCAGCGGGATGTTGACGCGCACGTTCCGGGAGACCCGGGAGGAGGTGTCCACCTGGTTCGGCAGCACCTCGGAGGCCCCGGGCAGCAGCAGGACGTCGTCGTACGTGAGCCCGAGCATGGCGAACTTCTCGGGTACGCCTGCGGCGTTGTAAGACATTTGGGGGGTACCTTCCGTGGCCGGCCTAATCCGCTCACGCCCTGAGGGTGGGGGCGCATTCATCGCTCACTCGCGCAGACCGCCGAAGCCGGGTACGAATAGGAGGATCCTCCAAGGGGACCCCGCGCGCACCCGTCAAACTTTGGCAACCCGCCCAGGCGCCGATACCCCATGGTACTGGCACCGCGAATGTGTCCTCGTGTGCCCTTGACAACAACCCCGCCCCGTGGATCATTCCGCCCGCAACCGGCGGAAACGGCACGCAACGGGAGGAGTGGTCAGGAGGACTCCTCCGCGAGCGCCCGCAGCCGGCTGAGCGCCCGGTGCTGGGCCACCCGGACGGCACCCGGTGACATCCCGAGCACCTCGCCGGTCTCCTCCGCCGACAGCCCGGCGGCCACCCGCAGCAGCACCAGCTCGCGCTGACGGGCCGGCAGGTTGGAGAGCAGCTCCTTCGCCCAGGCCGCGTCGCTGCTCAGCAGCGCCTGCTCCTCCGGGCCGAGCGCCTCGTCCGGCACCTCCGGCAGGTCGTCCTGCGGCACGACGGTCGAGCCGGGCCCGCGCATCGCGGCCCGCTGGAGATCGGCGATCTTGTGCGCGGCGATCCCGTACACGAAGGCCTCGAACGGGCGCCCCTGGTCCTTGTACCGGGGCAGTGCGCAGAGCACCGCCACGCAGACCTCCTGCGCGACGTCGTCCACGTGGTGGCGGGCCCCGCCGGGCAGCCGGACCAGCTTGGCGCGGCAGTACCGCAGCGCCAGCGGGTGGACGTAGGCGAGCAGCGCGTCGATCGCCGGGTTCTCGCCGCGCACCGCGGCCGCGACCAGTTCGCCCACCAGCGGCGAGCCGCCCGTGCCGAGCACCGGCCGGCGGCCCGGCCCGGTCCCACCGGCGGAACCGCCGGGTTCGGCGTACGACGGACCGTGGCCCGGACCGGAGGGCTCGGCCTCCACCGGGTCCGCCTGGCCGGTCGCACCGGCGACGTCGTCGCGCATCGGTCCATGGTGCCTGGTCGAGCGGGAAAACGCGGCACCGCGTCCGGAGTTGTGCACCGGAACGTTATGCGCTGCGGCACCGTCCGGCGTCCCGCGCACCACCGGCCCCTCCTGCACCGTGCCGCCTCCCGCCCCGCCGCCGTCGGCGGTCCCGTCCGTCGCGCCGTCCGCCGAGTGTCCTGCGGCTGCGTGGTTCGCCGCAGTGCCTGTCCGCTGGTCCCCGAGGTGCTCCACTCCTCCATGGTGCAACCTCGGGACCGTAACGTCACACGCCCGTGCGGCGCCCGCTCCGGGAACCTCCGGCGGCACGCCGCAACCGGCGGCGCCGCCGGTGGTCAGCGGACCAGGCCCCAGCGGAAGCCCAGCGCCACCGCGTGCGCCCGGTCGGAGGCCCCGAGCTTCTTGAACAGCCGTCGGGCGTGGGTCTTCACGGTGTCCTCGGAGAGGAACAGCTCGCGGCCGATCTCGGCGTTGCTGCGGCCGTGGCTCATGCCCTCCAGCACCTGGATCTCACGCGCCGTCAGGGTGGGCGCCGCGCCCATGTCGGGGCTGCGCAGCCGGCGGGGGGCGAGCCGCCAGGTCGGGTCGGCGAGGGCCTGGGTGACGGTGGCCCGCAGCTCGGCGCGCGAGGCGTCCTTGTGCAGGTACCCGCGGGCGCCCGCGGCCACCGCGAGCGCGACCCCGTCGAGGTCCTCGGCGACGGTGAGCATGATGATCCGCGCGCCCGGGTCGGCGGACAGCAGCCGCCGGACCGTCTCGACCCCGCCGAGGCCGGGCATCCGGACGTCCATCAGAACGAGATCGGAGCGGTCGGCCACCCAGCGGCGGAGGACCTCCTCCCCGTTCGTCGCGGTGGTGACCCGGTCCACACCGGGTACGGTCGCGACCGCGCGGCGAAGCGCCTCGCGGGCGAGCGGGGAATCGTCGCAAACGAGAACGGAAGTCATGACCGTCGTCCTCCGCAGCTGATCCGCGTCACGTTGAGCCTCCTGGCTGGTACGAACCTCTACGACACGGCCGATCGGCGACGGACTCCGCGGTGATCGCCCCAACCTGCCCGCGATCGTTCCCGACGTCCGGCGCCCGCTAACCGCCTCCGCACTTCCAACGACCGTCACTCGAATGAGTTACGGCCTTCGGGGCCATCTCCACCACTGTACGTGGCCAACCCATTACCGATCAGCCGCATCGCGGTGCACACGCCGCTCTTTTGCGCAGCTCGCGCGCGGTCGGCGTACGACCCGCACATCGATTCGGCACCCCGCGCGCCCGTCGACCACCCGATTGCCACGTCCGCGCCCGCTGGAGCCCCTTGCCCACTATGCCCGTTTTTATAGCTTTCGTATGGTCATTGACTGTTGTGCCAGTGTGTGGGTGACTTGTCCATGGAGTTGCCTTAAGTCATATTTCCAGGTGTCCACACCAGTGCATCGAAGCCCCGCCGCACCGCTCGGCAGCAGCCCCGCCGAACGCCCGGCCGACGGCCGACAGCCTCTGAAGGGAATGAGCCATGGCAGATTTCTCCCGCCTCCCCGGTCCCAACGCGGACCTCTGGGACTGGCAGCTCTCCGCAGCCTGCCGTGGCGTGGACAGCTCGCTCTTCTTCCACCCCGAGGGCGAGCGCGGGGCCGCGCGCAGTTCTCGCGAGGCCAGCGCCAAGGAGGTCTGCATGCGCTGCCCGGTGATCGCCGAGTGCGCGGCGCACGCGCTGGCGGTCCGCGAGCCGTACGGCGTGTGGGGCGGGATGACCGAGGACGAACGCGAGGAGATGCTGGGGCGCTCGCGGCACCGACTGGTCGAGGTTCCGCTGGCCCCGCCGGCGGTCGCCCAGCGGTAGACCCGTCTCCTTGAGCGCCGTGAAGAAACGTTTCTTCGCGGCGCTTCAGTCTTCTGGCTCACCGTACGTACCGGACCCCGGCAGCCCCGTCACCCACCGTCAGCGGTCGGCGGCCGCCCCCGCCAGCCGCTCCAGCATCAGCGCCACGGCCGGCACCTCGGCCAGGTCCGGGAGGGTCAGCGCGACCACCTGGCGCACCGCGGGCGCCCCGGAGGCCGTCCGCACCGGCACCGTCGACACGCCGTCAGGACGCACCGACCGCAGCGCCAGCCGGGGCAGCACCGCCACCCCGAGACCGGCCGCCACCAGGCCGACCACCGCCGGGTAGTCGTCCGTCGCGAAGTCGATCCGCGGCTCGAAGCCCGCCCCGGTGCACAGCTCCACCAGGTGCCCCCGGCACTGCGGGCAGCCGGCGATCCACTGCTCCTCCGCCAGCTCGGCCAGCCCCACCGCCCCGCCCCGCCCGGCCAGCGGGTGGGCGGCCGGCAGCACGCCCACCAGCGGGTCGTCCAGCAGCGGGGTGACCACCAGGTCGGACCAGTCGGTCCCGGCGGTCAGCTGCTGCGCCTCCAGGTTGGCCTCGGCCCGGGCCTCGCGCGGCGTGCCGTGGGCGGGCGCCGGGAGCGCGACGGCGCCGTCGGACTGCGGGTAGCGGAAGGCCAGCGCGATCTCGCACTCGCCGCCGCGCAGCATCGCCAGCGACTCCGGCGGCTCGGCCTCGACCAGCGACACGCGCACCCCCGGATGGCTGTCCCGCAGGCGGGCGACCGCGGGCGGCACCAGGGTGGAGCTCGCGGTCGGGAAGGAGACCAGCCGCACCCGTCCGGCCCGCAGCCCGGCGATCGCGGCCACCTCCTCCTCGGCGGCGGAGAGCCCGGCCAGGATTCCGGTGGCATGCTTGAGCAGGACCCGGCCGGCCTCGCTGAGCTGCATCCCGCGGCCCGAGCGGACCACCAGCGGGGTGTCCACCGACTTCTCCAGGGCCTTCATCTGCTGACTGATGGCGGGCTGCGTACACCCCAGCTCGCGGGCGGCGGCGGAGAAGGAGCCGGTGCGGGCGACGGCACGCAGAACGCGCAGATGGCGGGCCTCGATCATGCCTTAGTTATAAGGCAATCTTTGCATTCTGCAAAATTCTGCTGATAGTTGAAGCCTCAAGCGGAACCTCGGACGGAACGCCGGAGGCCCGGTCCGCTCCCCCCGGGGGGAGCGGACC